>NZ_JAKILE010000009.1:0-193245 GCF_023283775.1 Shewanella seohaensis | reverse complement strand
ATTGTGGTCCCACCTGATCCCATCCCGAACTCAGAAGTGAAACGCAATCGCGCCGATGGTAGTGTGGGGTCTCCCCATGTGAGAGTAGGTCATCGCCAAGCGCCTAATTAACGAAGAAGCCAGCTGAATAAGCTGGCTTTTTTTGTGTTTGGAATTTGTCTTAATCCCATCTATCCATTGCTTCATTCAAATGATTAACCTAGGAGAGTTAATTTCTATGTGATAATGACGATCTTTTAGGTGTTTGCTTATCTTGAATTAAGGCTGTTCTTATCAGTATTGTTACAAGTAACTAAGTGATTGAATTTAGTGAATTATTTTATGAGTCACGGAAGTGGCTATATAAGCAGACTTCTGACTTAAGTAATGGAGGGCACAAACTATTCATTTAATCGGTACAAAATTTTGACTCTACTTAACTTACTTTGTTAATTGCTGACCGTTGTAGAAGTTGTGTTAAATCGATGACTCTATCAGCAGCTTTAATGGTTTCGGGTCGATGGGCAATTACCACTCTGGTGATGTTCAATTTTTTCATCGCTTGATTAACAACCGACTCAGTGACTATGTCTAAGTGACTTGTTGCTTCATCCATAAATAGAATCTTGGGTTCCCGATACAGTGCTCTTGCTAGAATTAGCCGCTGTTTTTGCCCACTGGATAGTGCTGATCCCATATCGCTTATTAAACTTTTATAGCCCATTGGCATCTGACAAATATCTTGGTGGATAGCTGCCATTTGTGCACAACGAGTCAGCTTGTCGACGTCAATTTTATCCGAAAAAAATGTAATATTGTCTTCTACTGTCCCACCAAGTAATTGGTCCTCTTGCATTACAGCGGCGACTTGCTGGCGATACTGAGCTAATCCTAGTTTCACCAACGGTATGTCATCGATTAATATCTCACCTTCAGTTGGTGTTAATAGCCCTAATAACAGTTTCATTAAGGTACTTTTACCACAACCAGATGGGCCTATAATTGCAACTGACTCACCTGCATTTATCTGTAATGTTAAATTGTAAAGTACTGGTTCGGTAACGGAACTATAACTAAAGCAGACCTGTTGTAGACAGATATTTCCGGCCACTTTATGCAGTATTGGATGTGATGGATAAGTTTGTTCTTTGGCTGTTAGGGCAATATCTGCAATCCGTTCGAAATGTAAACTCAGCATGCGATATTCAATCAACTTTTCGATCAACTTACCCATGCGTTCCATAAATTGGGCTTTATAGGCAATAAACGCAAATAACATTCCTGTGGTAAAACTACCCATCATGACTAATTCTGCTGCAAGATAGATAACCACAATATTTTCTGTACCAAATAATAATTTGTTCATTACCTGATACGATATCTCATATTTTCCGAGCTTAATGGTCCTATTCGTTGCTTTAATATAGTGATTTTGCCAAATCGCTTCTCGCTGACTTTCAAATCCGAATAACTTAACCGTCTGAATCGCTCGGATCGTTTCCATAAAGTTTGATTGCTCACCTGCTAAGGCAAGAATTTGTTGCTCTGAGGCTAAGCGTAAGGACTGATATAACACTAATCTTAAGGCGCAATATGCTAGCACGGCTACAATTACTACTAGGGACAATAATGGGCTGTAAAAGAAGATCATGCATAAAACTCCTAGCGCCATAAAACCATCAATAATGGCTTCAATAATACCGGTAGTTAGCAGTTCTCGTAATTGCCTTAAAGAACCAAATCGTGAAACCAGATCCCCCATATGACGTTTTTCAAAATATGCCAATGGTAACCGTACTAGATGATGGAAAAGGTTTCTGGCTAGCTGCACACTCAGTTGGCTGCTGAAATTCAGTAGCACTAAGCTGCGTAAAGCATTGGTGGCAACATCAAACAATAGTAACAAGGCAAACCCTAATGCCAATACTAATAGCAACTGACTATCATTACTAATAATAACGGCGTCTACTACGAGTTGAATGTAGTAAGGTGAGACTAAGATAAACAGCTGTAAAAAAACGGACAAGCTTAATAACAACCCTAACGATTGCTTTAAACCTGTGATCTTAGAAAAAAAGGACGAGAATGTTAATGATTGTTTAGCTTGTTCTGCAGTAAATGTCGCTGTTGGTGTCAATTCTAAAGCGATACCAGTAAATGATTTTGAGACTTCTGTTAGGGATATTCGCCGCACTCCTGAAGCTGGGTCATGAATAATACAGTGTTGAGCGTTCACTGACTTTAGTACTACAAAGTGATTGAGATCCCAGTGCAAGATACATGGCGTGGCTAAGTCGGATAATTCTTCTAATTCAATTTTCAATGGGCGGCTGCTGAGTTGTAGCTGCTCTGCAATATGCATTAGATCCAGTAAAGTACAGCCTTCTAGTGATAGCGAGAAACGTTGTCTTAAGCTATTTAAATCAGTTTGATAGCCATGCATGCTGGCCACCATAGCTACACAGGCTAAGCCGCATTCAGCCGCCTCAGTCTGAACTAGCATAGGTAAACGTCGGCCTGACCAAGTTCTCAACTTATCTTGCAGTGTTGTCATTAGTTTTGACCCTTATCAACAACATTCGGTATAAACAACCATTCCAATAGTCTGCGCGGCGCGGAACTAATATCAACCTCCAATCTCATTCCTGCTCTTAGTGGTAATTTTTTTGCATCTTCCGTCAATGCTAAAGTGAGTTTATAACTCGGCTCAGATAAGGATGGCGCTTCACTTATGCCTACTGGCAGACTTCCTATCTCAACTAGAGTGGCTGTTTGCACACCAAAATGCTGATAGGGAAATGCCTCTACGCGCATTTGTAGCACTTGCCCCAATGCGAGTTGTCCTATAACTCTCGAGGGCACATATACGATTGCGAACAAGGTTTCTGGTTGGGGTAATAACGATATTGAAGGCTTTGATGAATCGATATCTTCACCAGATGGCCATAAAATTTCGGTAACAGTTCCTGCAAAAGGAGCTTTCAATATAAATGATTTTTCCATCGTACTTGGGCTGTGTAGCTTTTGTACTAAAGTCTGATTCTGCTGCACTTGCTCGCCAAGTTGTACTAAAAGTTGCCCTTCGTTGGTTGATTTAGGAGTGGATAGACGAATCGCCATCATGGCTGGCTCTATGTAACCTTGCACACGTTCGTTGCGTTGATACTCGCTAAAATACAAAAAAAGTAAGGCACATAAAATAAGCGCGCTAATTAATACTGTGAAGCCAATAAAACTAACTGGCTGAGTCAAGCTTACTTCCCCTTGCAATCTTTGCTGTTGCTGCACGACAACTTCTTTTCGAAATAAATCGTTCATGGAGCTAAGCCTCCTACTGGTTGCGCGCGCTTGCTTAGATAGATACGCCGTAACATGTCATAAACGACAAACTCTTGTTCTCGACCATAAGCCTTGAATAACCGGTTAGTAAACATATGTAATAACGAGCCTAGTAAACTATCTCGACTACATCTCGCTTGTTGTGACTCAAATAATGCCAGCATTGCCTGGCAACATGGTGCAATCGAAGATGACAACTGCTGTAAACTTTGCTGAATTTGTTGTTTGAATGGCTCAACAGCTTGGTTATGCCAATTTAGTAATTGGAGATCTTGTTGTAATTGTGACTGATAGTATCGATATTTATCGCCCATTTGCTGGCGTAATTCTAAGCCTTCATTAAATTCTTGTGCAAATCCCGTCCGCAAATTATCGATCAGTTTAAATTTCTCGGCGGGTAAATAATCGAATTGAGTTAATATTAAATCTATCGCTAAAATGGCTAAGCGCCACCTCAAGCTGTCATCTTGTTGACTGAATAATATTGCCTGCAACACAAACTGACTGTCCAAACTGAAAAAGTACTCAGCCAAAGGCATCATATGCTCGCCCCCGTAGCGGTCTGTCTCCTGCATGTAAGTGAATAACTCAATGCGATATAAGCCTGAACTGGCTAGAGATGGCGCTAATAAACGATTTAGTGCGGGTAGTAACTCCCCATATAATCGTTCCGGCTCGCCAAAACATCGTAGCCGTAGATGCCAATCAGGATCGCCATAGCGTATAAAGAACCAATGCTTGAACACGCCAACCTGCTGCATTTGCGTTAGCCAAGGTGCCAATTGCTTTAGTAACAGTTGCTCCACACTACTTTGCCCAGCATATAATTTGACACTTAGCCATTCTGAGCCTGGCGCAAACTGCCTACACTTGTCATCGGTTGGGCTCGTCAATGGTGCTAAGTATGGTGTTGCGGCACTATTTGACAGCGGTACGATTATTTCATGCTGGTAAGGGCCATCTGGCCCTTGCAGTAAAGGTTGGTATTTCATCGCGAGAATTTCATTCAACCTAATGTGGCTCTTATGTTTTACCTCTGCCAACAACATTTGGAACATCATATTATTTTGCAGATCGATGAATAGCACATGGTCGGCTATGGCATAGCTCATATGACGATTTAAACCATATTCTTGCTGAAGTTGCAGCCAATGGGATTCAACAAACAGGCCTTCCTGCCATAAGCGTTTCAATTGTGCGACTGGAATATTGCAGTGGGCCTCTTGCAGGACCAGATTATCTAACATTATCCTTGGAACTCGTTTTGCTTTATGCAGGCTATCAGGTAAGGTGAAGTGAGGCATTTGTAAGTTTTGATGTTGAAGTGAGCATAAAAACCGATAAATCCCTAAACTACGATCAGTGAAGTTATGGGCAGAGGATAAACGGGGAATTATTCTTTTTTGTAATCGTTGTGACCATAAACATAATACGTCATTTTCTTGATAGACCAATAGATCGCTGATTGGGATTTGCCACTCATCTGCTAAGTGACTGTCAGCAAGAAAAACAATCTCATAGGCTCTTAATTTCGGTCTAGCGATGACATTGCCTGGACGTCCCTCGGGCATATGTAGCACTTCTGCAAAAAGGACTTCTGGAGAATGTGCTTCTTCTTGAGATAAATGTTGTTTGACCTGTTGCAGCATATCGGTTGATAAATGACAGAAACGTCCGAGTAAATTCGCTGCAGAGGGGCCATAGCAACCATGATAATAGTAAACAACTCGACCATCTTTTTGTTTATAAGCTGATAGATTTATAGCGAAGGAAGCGGGTAATTTAGCTATCAAAGTCGCATTTTCATGCTTAGACAATAACGAATCACTTGTTAATTGCAGCACTGTTTCGTTGGGGGATAGATGGCTTAGAGCTGCGATAATTGTCTGTTGCAATGGTTCGATAATATCTTGTGTAGAGGGAGGGGGGGGGGTGATATTTAACCCAGCTAACAAAGAAGTGTGGTAGCCAATATCGCTGGAGAATGAAATACCAATTTCGTCATCTAATAAGGTCAACAATGGTACATATTGGCTACTAAATCTTGCTTTAAATTTTTGGCTAAAGTCATTCAATGGCGTTTTATAAGGTTTTCGCATCGCTAATAATGCCAATAATGCAGGCATCAAGGAAGATACTTCCACTTGTGATAATTTGCACTGTGAAAATGAACGCAAAATATCAGTCTGTAATAGACGATTCTCGCTTACAGGATATGGTAGTGTTTGCAAGCTACGGTAAATTTCTTGATATTGCTTAATTGGGTTAACAGGTTGTTTATCCATGCTGTTTAACTGAGTTTGAGCTCGTTGCAATATATCTGCACTGCCTGTAGCGCCGACACTTTGTAATGCTTTAATAAAAGTTTGCTCTGGAGAGCCAGAAGTTAACGCTAGTGGTAATTTGACTTGCAACACTCCTGCGGCAAGTAACTGCTTAATATAATCCTGTATGCTCGCAGCATCAGCCGTAGGGTAGAGTTGTTGAAATCCATCTTGTAAAGAAGCAAAGGTTCCTTCCTTCTTAGCGAGTTGCAACATAGCAAGCAAATATTCATCTAATAGCAAGCTACTTAATCGATATTTTTGCTCAGTATCTGAAAAATACGGTTCAATATAATGCAGACCATCAGCCTGTTGTTTTAACGTTGGATTAACTTGGTAACACAATAACGGCCACTTTTCTGCCTGATTTGGTTCACTAAATTGGGCACGAATTGCAGTTAAATAGGCTATGTCAAAGCGGGTATGGCGCTTATCTCGCAGCATCGTATTACACTGTAAGTGCGTTTCATTTGCTACTTGCCCCAAGGTTACGCCTGCAAATAACCCAAATGGAGTCGCTCTAGAGCTAAACCGAATAAAATATTTCAACAAGGAGTTAGTTATTTTAATTGCCGCTTTACTGTTTGGCTGGTGTTGCCAATTAGGCAATCGCTCTATCAATGAAGGGCTAGCAAGATATAGGGCTTCTTGTACAGCGGGGTTTGCTACCCAGCTGGCGAGAAAATCGACTAAGGCTGCAGGCTCAGTTGGTATTTTTCGTAGTTGAGACAAACTTGATCTAGGTGCCCTGATAACAAAGAAGTCGGCAATGTTTAAAGCCCCTATACTCATAATAATTCCTTATAAGAAAAAGCAAAAAAATTATAAATTAATTGTGTTTCAATAAAAGTGCATCTAACCAATTAGTCTCTTTAGTAAAGGCCGTTAGTAGCATTAAACCAATTCCAGCATAACCGCCTAATAACGAATAGTCAGGAAGTGTACAAATAGTGCTATCCACCTCCCTAACTGCATTAAACCCATCTAAGCCAGTAGTTTTATATTGCTCTAAGGTGTATTCGAACCAATATTGTGCAGCATTGGAAATAATGGTGTTATTGTAGTAGTGAGTTATCACTTCAAAAATTAATGCTAATCCAGCACTGCCATGACAGATACCTGTATCTTGTATTTGGCTGCTTTCTAGCCGACGTACTGCAGATTTCAAGGCAATACTTTCTCCAGCGAGGATAAAATCGTTATTATTAAGTTCTTTACCTGTACGTAGCAAAGTTAAAGCTATTGTCGCATCCCCATAACACCATCCGAGCCGAGATTGGCATGGGTGACCTGTTATGTAAGAAAAACAACTATCTAATTTCTTAGATGCTTGTTGTTGCTGAATGAGCCATCGACAACTTCCTTCTAATAGATTGCTAATTTCGTTATGTAGTTCATGATGTGTTAATAATGGAATAAGTGCAGCGATAATTGATGGAACTCCATGAGCTAAGCCTAAATTAAATTCTGGCTCGCTTGTAGTCTTATTGAATCTAAAAAAAGAGTTTTTTGAGACTTCCCATGCACCCATTCCATCATTAAATGAGTGCCAGTGATTTTTTAGATTTTTCAATATTGCTCGAGCTAAAGGTAATCCAAGTTCAGCATTTTTACGTCGGGCAATATAAACAGAAAATCCACTAAGTCCCCGAATAAACTCTAATTCACCATCCCAGTGTTCTTGTTCTAAATACTGAAGTAGGAGTATGTCCGTATTGTTATTGAACTCTATTTGGTAGTTTTCGCCATGCAAGAAATACTCGTATAACCAAGCAATACCAGTTAGTCCGTAACTAAATGCTGGTTCTGAATGTAGAAAAGGAAGTTGTTCATCTATGATTGTCATTCGTGCTGAAAATTCATTTTGGCTTGCTAGCTCAGGAAATTTTTTATGCAATTGCCAAAGATAAAGCTGCTGCCCAGCTAGACCTGTTAACAATCCAACCCCTTGCTCTTCAATTGATTTCTCAGTATTTTCTACTAATGCGGAAGTAATGTCGCACAATGCCTGTCTAGCAAGGATTGATTGTTGGGGATGTTTAAATTGCATTAACAATCTTCTCTTTTCATGGAATGTAAAAGTGCAAAACAGACTTATTGGGAATAGTAAAAGGGCATTTAGAACATGCCCTTTAAACATAGAGTTAATAAAATATGCGATACAACAAGCTATTTTTATTATCTGCTATATTCACTATGGAATTTGACAACAGCGTAAAGTGCTACCAGTTCGATCGGAAGGACAAGTGTATGCGTTAGCTGTGATTTCACCGCAGGAACGGGTTCCGACTCCGCCAGCAATTTGAGGTGTTAGTTCACTTGGTAAAACTTTCTTATCTTGTGACAGATTCACTAATTCAGTTTTTTTTAATTTAAGTTCCATCATGTTATTCCTTTTACTTGACTAGTAATTTTGCCGCATCATTCGGGCAACCTATTCTTAACATTGTGGGCAGGAAGTTGGAATAAGTATAAAGAATGAGTTAGTTAAGCCTTGTGTCAGTCTTAAGTTTTGTTCTATCTATTGTTGGATTGTATGAGTCCTTTAAATTCGGTTGATTAAGCGAGTTTTTTATTGATTTACGGTTTAAGCAAGATTGAGATAACATTTTTGTTATATTTTAATTTGTTTTGGGCTCGATATAATGGTTTGTTAACTATCGAATGGATATCTTTTACGCGAAATGTATTGTTTTTTTAGAATTCTATTTGTTCAATTTTGAGTATATAATATTACGTGTGCTTGTTGCTTTCCCTATGGATTCAATTATTTATTCATGTGTGGTTGCAAGGTTGTCGGATAGTACTGATTACCAAATCAAATGGCCTACTACTCTTCTAGAAATAACATCATGAAAGTCACCAGTCTCATATTATAAGGGACTGGTGTGACAAGAGAAGTGAGCTAGATTGCTTATATAGAACTATTAGGTTTATGACATTTAACTAAAAAACTACTTATTAATCTTATCCTTAAACTGTTTTTTGGTTGCGTCATCGGCGAGGTGATACCAATAATCCAGCATATGGCTGATTTCGGCTTGAGTCGGCGAGTCTGGCGCTGCGCCTTGTGTTATTGCTGCTGTTGATGCGGCAGTACTGGTGGCTATGGCTGTTGATGGTGCAGAAGTGGTAGCAGGCAGCGTTGGAGCACTCGTTGCTGCAGATAATTGAGGCTTGCTTTGCACCGCAGCAAGCCTTATCGAGGCAGGATGCTGTCCTTGATTGTATTGAAAGATTTCCTGTTCGAAGTTTCGGCCTATCTGAAGCCCGTTTTTCACTAATCTGTCTTGCTCAAAGCTAATCGCTTGATTGTGCTTATCTAACAGCGTGAGTGACGGTGACTCATCGAACTGCTTTGCGGCTTTAGCCGAGTCGATATTGGGCAGTTTGAGCTGTAATGCTTGGTCGGTTTCGTTAAAGCGGATGATCAGTACGTCCGATTGATAGCGTACCGAATTAGCCTGTTTGCGGTACTGGGCATTGTAGCGAAACGCGATTTGGTTCAATCCATCACTCAGCGTGACTGGCGAGGTGTTTGATGGCTTTTGTCCATTCACGGTTAACAGCTCGACATCACTTGGTAGCTGCAGGATAACTTCGGCACTAACGGGTTGCAGGCTGGCAAGCAGTATGGCGGATGCGCACAGGATAGAGGGGGATTTCATAGGCTTTCTCTTGGTTGATATCACGCACTAATGATAAGTGAGATGGCCGTTAACACAAAGTGGAGAGCTAAGCCGATGATCACAAAGGACACTCAAAGCACTATACATTCATCGATATTTGGTTGGGATCTAGAATAAAGAAAAGGCTCACAGGGAGCCTTTTCTTGTCTAAGTACGAGACTGAGTTTAGCCTGATATGGGCTTAACCTAAGCGTAATAACGCAAATTACTTCGCTTTATCTTGGCTTAGGTTGATGCGGTACACGGCAAAGCCGAGTTCATCTTTACTAATCTTGGTCATTTCGCGTTGTTTATTGGCTTCGATAAAGGCAGCGGCTTTATCGCTATCTTGGGTCTGGAAGCGAATATCTAACGCAACATTGGTGCTGATGGTTTTGAAATCCCAGTTGTAGTCAGCACTTGGGTTGACCATGCCATCATACTTGCCTGTGGTTTCGTTGAACTGAGATTGCGCCGTGATGTAGGCCGCTAAGGCTTCACGGTTAGTATCTGGCAGTTCGAGTACCACATGATCACTGCCTGTACCGGCAAACTTGCCACCAAAGGCGCGGTAGTTATTTGAGGCCACGATAAATTCTTTGGCCGCAAACTCTTCGCCAGTGAAGACTTTACCGTTGGCATCTGTGTAGCTTAAATCGACGATACGGTTAGCATTGGCATTGACGACGGCGCAGTCGCGGTCGAACTTGCTTGGTTGAGTGACATCAATCTTGTAGGTCAAGCCATCGAGCACGTCGAAGTTATAGGTTGGGTGACCATCCCAGTTGATTAATTCCTGCGGCGTGGTTTTGGTTGGATCGATTTGATTGAATTGGTTAGCCGAACACTCCAGCCAATCTTTCAGTTCAGCACCCGTCGCTTTGACCGCCACCATAGTGTTGGGGTAGAGGTAAAGATCGGCGGCGTTTTTAAAGGTCAATGCGCCTTTATCGACTTGTACGTATTGGTCTGCATCGCTGGTTGTACCGTGGCGACCACCGGCTTTGAATGGTGCAGAAGCCGATAAAACAGGTAGATCTTTTAATGCCTCGGGGAGTTTTGCTTTAACGTTAGCAATTTGCGCGTCAGAAACGATTTGTACGGTTGGATCGTCCTGCACTAAGGTCAAGAAGCTATACATATCGGCGGCAGCAACCCCAATTGGCTCGTCCACAAAGGCGAGTGTCCCTTGGTGCTCGGCGGCGACAGCATCATGGATGGCGGCGTCGGCTTCGACTAATGGTGTTTTAGTTGCGCCATCATAGATAGGACGTGCCTTAGTGGTGGCACTGAGCACAGACCACTTACCGTCTTTACGCTCGAGTTTAAAGTCGACCACACCTAAGTTGTCACCCCAGCGTCCAGGCATGACGGCTGGTACACCATTTAACAGACCTTTAGTCACGTCTGTGTTAGGTAAGTCGGCATATTTGGCATCGGGGAAAATAGAGTGGCTGTGACCAAAGAGGATGGCATTAATACCGTCGACATAGGTCAAGGCATAGGTTGCGTTCTCTGCCATAGGATCGCCAGGATTTTCGGTCGAACCAATACCAGAGTGTGGAATTGCGATAATCAAATCAGCGCCTTTTGCTTTCATTTCAGGCACATATTTCTTGGCAGTCGCCACAATATCTTCAACCGTTACTTTGCCGGTCAGATTTTGTTTATCCCACAATAAGATTTGTGGTGGCACAAAACCAATATAACCAATCTTAATGGTTTGGTTATTTCCTTCGCTATCGACGATTTGTTTTTCTTTAATGATATAAGGGGTGAATAAATGTTCACCTTTTTTGACATCATTCCAGCAACCCTTATCGTCGGCACAATAGACGTTGGCGTTAATATAAGGGAATTCTGCACCATGAAGTGATTTATTTAGAAAATCTAAACCATAGTTAAATTCGTGGTTACCGATATTACCTACTTCGTAATCTAATAGATTCATCGCTTTATAGGCGGGGTGAACATCGCCCATTTGCAGGCCGACTTTAGCCATATAGTCACCCATAGGACTACCTTGAAGCAGGTCGCCGTTATCTACGAGTACACTGTTTTTGGCCTCTTTACGGGCGGCATGGATCAGGCTTGCGGTACGTGCCAGACCAATTGTTGGGTCTTCTTTACCACTGTAGTAGTTGAAATCCATGATATTTGTGTGCAGATCCGTGGTTTCTAATACACGTAAATCCGCTCGAACGATTTGCTCATCATCCGAGCCACAGGCGCTTACGCCTAGGGCAGCAGTGATCATCACTGCGAGTAGTTTTTTATTTAACATCGTTTTCTCTATTTATATTTATTTGACCCTAATACATGTTCTTTTGAGAACATGCCCATCATCCTGTTAATTCATAACGAAAGAACCGTTAGGTTGTCGCGTCATTTAGTTAACGGACGGGGATTATAAAGAGATTTGATGATCTGAATGTGACATTAATTGGATAAAAGCTGTTTCAAATTGTGACTAGGCGCTTGATTGATTAATTTGTGCACCATGTCTGCGGTATTTTTATTCATCGGCTGGTTAATTCGATGTTGCCAGCTATTTATTAAGAATAATTAATATTTGTTAGCCGATTGAATTTCGCCAGTGCTGATATTTGATGAGTCTTTGAGATAATGTTGACGATTCTTATGAAGTGTTTTCACCTAAGTTTTTATTTATAAAATAAATTCTATCATTAAAAACCTTGATTGTTTCTGCGCCTTACCTATGGCTGCTCGTCGCTCAATCGCAGACAAAATGCCCTTGATTGCGTAGTTTGACGGCCGTCACACATAAAGAGATACAAATTCCCCTCGATCCTTGGCTTCGAAAACTTGGCCGAAGGTCGCTTAACTTGCTAAGGTTGTGCGTCGAAAACGGGCGCCCAAAGCATGCGTCAGTTGGAAGAGAAGCCAAAATCCGTTACTCGCACCTTTCACTTACAAAATATAAAGACAGGGCAGTAACACTCTAGGGAGTTCCTATGCGTAAGTCTGTTATTACTACTGCCGTGGCCGCGGCATTGTTATTGGGCGCTTGCTCAGAAAAACCGGCAACCAATACCGAGGCCGCCAATGCGGTCGCGACGCAAGCTGCTGCATCGACTCAAGCTGATGCAACTAATGTGTTATTGAGTAAGAGTCCACTGCAGGATCAAGCTCCGCAGTTTAACCAGATCAAGAGTTCGGATTATGCCCCCGCGTTTGCGCAGGGCATAAAAGAGCATGAGGCTGAAATTGCCGCCATTATTGCCAATAAACAGGCGCCAACCTTCGAGAATACGATTTTAGCCATGGAAACCTCGGGTGAGTTGTTAACTCGAGTGTCACGCACCTTCTTCAATCTGGCGGGGTTAATCTCCGACGATGATTTTCAAAAAACCGAGGCGGACTTAGCGCCTAAGCTGTCGGCTCACCGCGATAACATCTACTTAGATCCAAGTTTATTTGCCCGTGTAGAAACCGTATATCAACAACGTGCCGGGTTAAATGCCGAAGATAAGCGCTTGGTCGAGTTTTATTACGAGCAGTTTGTACGTGCTGGGGCCAAATTATCCGATGCCGATAAAGCCAAAATGCGCGACTTTAACGCTGAGTTAGCGACCCTTGCGACTGAGTTTTCTCAAAACAGCTTAAAGTCATTTAAAGACGATGTGATTGTTGTGACCGACAAGGCACAACTGGACGGTTTATCTGACAGCGAAATCGCGACCTTAGCGGCCGCAGCGCAGGCAGCGGGTAAAGCGGGTTACCTGATTACCTTAGTGAACACCACTCGTCAGCCTATTTTAGCCAGTTTAAATAACCGCGAACTGCGCCAAAAAGTTTGGGAAACCTCGGCTCACCGCGCCGTTGCCAGCAATGGCCCTTTAATCGTGAAGATGGCGCAGCTGCGCGCCAAGAAAGCCAATTTGCTCGGCTTTGATACTTGGGCAGCCTACGCCGTAGCCGACCAAATGGCTAAAACGCCAAGCGCCGTGTATGAAATTTTAGATGACTTGGCGCCTAAAGCGCTGGCTCACGCTAAGGCCGATGCGGCGGATATCCAAGCTGAAATCAAAAAGGCCGGCGGTAATTTTGAATTACAACCTTGGGATTGGGCTTATTACGCCGAGAAAGTGCGTCAGCAAAAATACGCCCTCGATGAGAGCAGCATCAAACCCTACTTTGAGTTTAACTCTGTGCTGAAGGATGGTTTGTTCTTCGCGATGCACAAACTCTACGGCATCAGCGTTAAACCGCGCACCGATTTACCAGTATGGAATAGCGATGTCCTCGCCTTTGAGGTTTTCGATAAAGACAATAGCTCTATTGGTCTGTTCTATCTTGACCCTTATGCCCGTGAAGGTAAAGGCGGCGGCGCTTGGATGGATGAGTTTGTCACTCAAAGCGGCCTGCTAGGCACTAAGCCTGTGGTGTATAACGCACTGAATATCCCGAAACCTGCCGACGGTCCAACCTTGATGACCTTCGATGAAGTGACCACTATGTTCCATGAATTTGGTCATGCGGTGCACGGTTTATTCTCCAAGGTGAAATACCCGAGTGTGGCAGGTACCTCTACAGCGCGCGATTTTGTGGAGTTTCCGTCTCAAGTTAACGAAGATTGGAACATTGACCCTGCGGTCATTGCCAATTACGCCAAGCACTACCAAACTGGTGAGCCTATTCCTAAAGCCTTACTCGATAAAATCTTAGCCTCGAATAAATTTGGTCAAGGTTTTGATACTGTTGAGTATTTAGCGGCTGCATTACTGGATATGGAATGGCACTCGATTGGTGCCGACACCCAAATTAAGGATGTGGAACAGTTTGAGCATCAAGTGTTAGCCAAACATGGCCTCGATTTCGCGCCAATTCCACCGCGTTATAAGTCGAGCTATTTTAGCCATGCTTTCTCCGGTGGCTATTCTGCCGGTTATTACGCTTATCTGTGGACGGAAGTGTTTGCCGCCGATGCCTTTGCCTATATGGGCCAACATGGTGGTTTAAAAGCCGAAAACGGCGATAAGTTCCGTGATGCGGTATTGTCTAAAGGCAACAGCGAAGATCTGATGCAGGATTACATCCACTTTACCGGTCAAAAACCCACGACCGATGCCTTATTAAAGCGCCGTGGTTTAGTCGATTAAACGATTCATTGTAAAAAGGGCCAAAGGCTTGGTAGGGCAACCTATCAAGCCTTTTTTTACGCTATTGTTTTTCGATAATCTTTACTCTAAAATCCCGCCAAATTTGACTGTGGGATAGCTTCTTTATCCCGTATCGACGCCCCTCGAAAATCAGGCTCAGTTCCCCCTCCTTTGAGCCCTTGAGTACAGCTAAAGCGTAGCCTTTTATTATTGGATGTAGCATTAATGGTTTCGCAATTAAGTGAAGCAGTGCTGGATGTGATCGCTGACGCCTTGGTAGACAAAGGCTATATTTTTTTACCCGAGTTAATTCCTCACCCCATTAGCCAAGTATTATTGGAAAAAATCCAAGCAACAGAAATACATGAGCTCAAAGCGGCCTCGATTGGACGTGGCGCTGAGCAGCAGCTCAATCCCGATATCCGCCGCGATAGGATCCAGTGGCTTGAGGAGCAGAGTGAGCCAGATAGCCTCTATCTAGACTTGATGACGCAGTTAAAGGATGGCCTAAATCGTCGCTTATTTATGGGGTTATTCGACTACGAAAGCCATTATGCCGTGTACCAACCCGGCGCCTTTTATAAGAAGCATGTGGATGCACTAAAAGGCAGTCAAAACCGTATCTTAACCACAGTGTTTTTCTTAAATCCCGATTGGACGCCAGCAGATTGCGGCGAGCTGATTATTTACGATGAAACCGATAATGAGATTGAACGCATCGCGCCTAAGATGGGCCACTTTGTGATTTTCTTAAGCGAGCGCTTCCCCCACGAGGTGAGTAGAACCTTAGCCCAGCGCAACAGTATTGCTGGTTGGTTTAGGGTGAGTAATAGTGTGCACGGGTTTTAATCTCAGTCAGTTTTGACTTGAGATGGCCAAAGGCTAATTGCGACGTAAAAGCGCAGTGTTTTTAAGTAAACACTGCGCTTTTTTGATCTTAATGGGCTGGGTTATCGACATCCGTCAAATCGATGCCTAAGTTGCTCTCTTTTGCTCGTTTGCGCTGACGCTAGGCTAAAAGGGGGCATCACTATCCGAACTCTTTCGATCCCTGCGTTATTTAGCGGCATCAGAACTAGCCTCATTCGATTCATTAACATGTCATTTTCTAAGGCGAAGCTTAAGGAAATCTTAGCGTCAGCACCTAGAATGAAATTATCAAATCACATTGAAAATAGAGGTTTTTTTATTTTAGATTAATGTTAGGCTAGTAAAAAATGTGCGCAAGGACACACTTTTTAGTCAGCTAATGGAGGCGATACTGTGGGCGAACGCGATCTTTTAGGTTGTTTAACGGGTGAACATGTAGTGCTAGAACCCCTCTCTTTATCCCATGTTGCCGCCTTGAGTTTAGCTGTGACAGATGGCGAGTTGTGGCGTTTATGGTTTACCAGCGTGCCAGAGCCAAGCGAGATGAAAGCCTATGTGACTAAAGCCTTGGATGAGAAAGCACGCGGCGAGAGTTTCCCGTTTGCGGTGCGCGACCGTCTCTCTGGTGAGATTGTCGGCTGCACCCGTATCTGCCATTGGGAGAGCGAGCATCGCCATTTAGAGATTGGTTACACTTGGTATGCCAAGCGCGCCCAGCGCACGGGGATCAATACCGAATCCAAGTTATTACTGCTGACCTTTGCATTCGAAACCCTCGATGCCATTGCCGTCGAGTTTCGCACCCATTGGCATAATCAAGCATCTCGCCAAGCCATTGCCCGCCTCGGCGCCAAGCAAGATGGCGTGCTACGCAACAATAAGATCCTCAAGGATGGCACGATCCGCGATACCGTGGTGTATTCCATTATCGATTCCGAATGGGCCACAGTGAAACACAACTTAGCATTTCGCTTACAACAGCGACCAGTAGAGTAGGGCGGATTGCTGCTTCAAATGGCGATGGTCATTCGCTATTTGGACTCGCAACACGCTTGTAGATTTGAGGTTGGAAAGGCCGATGGCAAACATTATTTCTCGCGCTGACGTATCCCATAGTCATGAGGTTGCCCTGTTATTTAATGAGTATCGGCAGTTTTACGGCTGTAAGGATGATGTCCTCACGGCGGAGCAGTTTATTCGTGCGCGTTTACAGGATGCCTCGTCCGTGGTGTTTATGGCGCGCTCCCCCGAGGGAATGGGGCTGGGGTTTGTGCAGTTGTATCCCAGTTTTTCATCGCTGCGTTTAGCGCCGATTTTTATCCTAAACGATGTGTTTGTCACCCAGCATGCCCGTTGTGTTGGCATCGGTCGGGCGTTGGTGCAACAGGCGGCGGAATATGCCAAAGCCCAGGGCGCTCGCGCCTTAGTGCTGGAGACCCAAAAGGAGAATGTCCGCGCGCAGGGATTGTACGAGGCCTTAGGGTTTGTGCGGGATCAGAAATTTTTAACTTACGAGCTTGAGATCCACTCATTGCTTAAGTAGTTTATGCTTAATTGCTAATAAAAAGGACAACAAGATGTTTAAAGCGTTTGCCGTTGCCGGCTTAATGTTAACCGTGAGCCAGAGCGTAGTCGCCGATGAGGCAGAAAAGGCCTTTAGTAAAGAAGCCATTGAATGTGCTGCTTATTATCAAATCAGTTCCGAGGCCATTGGCGCCATGAATGCCCCGCAAATGCAAGCAGTGGGTGAGCGCTTAAAAACCTCTAAAGTCGAGGCTGAAAATCTGGCGAAGAAGTATCAGTCAGAAGCCGAAGTCACCCAAGCGGTGGCCGACGCTAAAGCGCGCCAGATCCAGAGTTTAGGCGGCTCAAGTAACTTAGGTGCGCTAATGGGCAAATACAAAGAAGAGTGTAAAAACCTGTTAGCCGATCCGCAAAAGCGCCTCGATTACTGGACCATGGCCACCATGTAAGCCTTGCCTGTGATAAACAAAGGAGCCTGAGGCTCCTTTGTGTTATCTGAAGTTTATTTGTTGATTTACTGTGGTTTAGCGTGATTTAGTCTTTATGAATGTGATTCCGCCGATACCTGTGTCATGGCATATGCTATGTGTAATAGCGCACAGCTTTTGTCATTAAGAGTAAGGCTGTTGTAATAGAGTGCCGCTTTGGCGGGTCTTACTCCTTAGATGAGCATGGGCCTGATGGCCGCAAATAAGGGCGAGAGATAACCAATGATCAGTTTGGCGATAGCAACAATCCTGAGCGCAGGTGTGTGCGTTTACCACTTACTGGAGGGGAAACAAAAGCGGCTGCCGAAGCTGATGAGTGCGCCTTTATCTGAGCCAGATAAGCAGTGGTTCGGCGCACTATTTTATTGCCAATCGGTATTCTATGTATCCACTACCGCGGTGTTTTTGGTGTGTGCGCTCAAACTCCTTCCTGAAATGTATGGCTACAGCCTATTGCTGTTTTTGGGGCTTAACTACGGTATGTATGCCATTTGGCTGTTTTACGTGGCGTTGTTATCCCCCCCCCAAGCTAGTCTGCGACTCCGTTTGCAATCCTTAGTCTTTTTATTGATAGCCTTGCTTGCGGTGCTCAGTCCACTGCAGGTATAAACGCGTTCGTCGAACTAGGATTTCCCCTGCCAATAGACAGTACCTATATCCCTTTGGTTGATTTATGGATAAGGCTGAAGATTCACTTATCTATTTGCTCTATTGATCAATACAATAGGGACTATCTTTGGCAATTTGCTTGGCAGATTTGTCGCGCACTTAGTGGTAGCTCGTAGTGATCGTTGTGCTGTCAACCTCAGGTAATAATAGGGAGATTTCAGATTGCGCCATCTTACCTCGCACGTCTATGAATGGCTGGAACAGGGACATATCACGCCAACCGAGGCAAACGAACTCTATCGACAGTTATCCGTGCCACCCAACGCCGCCAGTTGGCGCAGCTTACTAGCGCAGCTTTTACAATGGGCGGGGGCGTTAAGCTTTGCCTGCGGGGTGATTTTCTTTTTTGCCTATAACTGGCAGTCACTCGAGCGCATGAGCAAGTTTGCGCTGATTGAAGCGGCGCTATTAATTAGCTTTGTCAGCTTTGTCTGGCTGTATTATCGCAGCGCAGCGAAGCAGCTCGTTGACCCTTCTCATTGTTTGTTCGGAGCAACCCTTGCCAATGCTGCGCTGCTGGTGGTGAGCATGTTAGTGGGTGGGCTGCTCGCGCTAGTTGGGCAAACTTATCAAACTGGCGCCGATCCTTGGCAGCTGTTCGCCATATGGGCGCTTGCGATTTTGCCCTTCGCGTGGGTGGCAGGCTTTGATGGTCTTTGGTTACTGCTGGTGGGGCTAGTTAATTTAAGCCTTGGGCTGTATGCCGATACGACTTTGCTCTGGCTGGATGAACAGTTGTGGTTATGTCTCTTTGTGGTCCTTAATCTGACTATCTACTACGGTTTTGTGTTTCTCGGCAGTACCTGCAGACGTTGGCATGCGCCATTTGTAGAGTGTGCGAGTTCATTGATGGCCATGGGGTGCTTTACCTTACTGGTGTGTTGGATGATTTTTGAGCCGAGCGACACTAAGCCGCTGCTGGTTGCGGTGTGGGTTGGTTATTTTGGCCATCTATTGTTTGGATTCTGGTGGTTCAGGCACAAACGATTGCAGGTTTATCCCTTGGCATTGGGTGGCTTTAGCTTGATCAGCGTCGGCGCGGCGTTATTCACCGAACTGCTGTTTCGCAATATCGAGCCCATTGGCGGCTTTTTGTTGATTGGGCTTTACATCATTTTAGCGAGCACAGGCTTAAGCACAGTGTTAAGGCGTTTGCATCGGCAAGCTAAAGCGGGCATCTCGCCTACGCCGACTCCCAGTGAGAATGAGGAGCTAAGCCATGAATAAGCACCCTAATGAGTCGCTGCAAACAAGCGAGATATCTGCGCCGCAATCTCTGTGGCAGAGTTTATATGCTAAGGGCGCCGTGAATACCCTTGAGTTGCCCGATTCCCAAGACATGCCCTGGTATATCGCTTTGATGCAAGGCGGTGCGGCCTGGATAGCCGCTTGGTTCTTATTAGGTTTTATGGTGTCACTTTTCGATAGCCTGTGGGGGCGATTCGAAGGGGGCGCGGCACTTTTTATCGGTGGCAGTTATTTAGGTCTAGGGCTTGCCTTATATTGGGGCGGGCGCCAGCAGCACTTTTTGCAGCAGTTTGCCTTTGCCTCCTGTTTAAGCGGCACGCTTGCTCTAGCTTGGGGGCTGTTTGATTTACTCGGCGATACCTTCAATCTGGCTTGGTATATGAGCATGGCGGCATTGTTTTTACTGCTTTGGGGGATTATCAAGCACGCTGTGGCTCAGTGGGTATTTGCATTTGGCTGTAGTGTCTGCGTCACTGGCTTGTTGGCCGAGTGGCATCTGTTATCGTTAACGCCGACACTCTGGCTATTGCTATCGAGCATTATGCTACTCAATCTTCACCGCACTGGGCACCATTATCAAAGGGCGAGAATGTGGATTTTTGCCACCAGTGCAAATCTGCTCACCATTCAACTCATGCATGTGTTTAGTCTGGATAGCGAGTTTTCGCAGTTGTATGCCGTGGGTTGGCAATCGGGGATAACCGCAGTTCATTTACTGGTCGTGTTTACCATCTGCAGCTTTTTACTCCTGAGTCTTTGTAAACAATGGCAGACCCCATTGACCCATCCCGCCATATTATTTGCGTTTTTAGGGTTAATGCTCATTGCTGCACTGTCTTTCCCTATGCAGGGCTTATCAACGGCTGTGCTGCTGATATTGTTGGGGCACTACGGGCACGAGGCGTGGCTTAAGGGGATGGGAATCGCCTCCGGGCTAGTGTTTGCGGCGGGCTATTATTATTCCCTCGAGACCACTTTGATGCTTAAATCTGTGTATTTAATGGGATTAGGCGGAGTGCTGATTATCGCGAGGCTATTGATGTGGCGCTTTTTTCCGATCACGCAAGTGCAGGTTGCACATAAGGAGCAAGCATAATGGATAAAGCGACCTTAGCATTAAGCCGTTTCCATAAGCGCGCTTTAGTCTTAGTGGTGTTTACCGCCACGGTACTGCTGATAAGCATCAACTGGCGAATCGCTCAGTTTGAGCAGTTATTACAAGATGGCCAAGTGGTACGTTTTGCCTTAGCGCCAGTGGATCCTCGCTCGATTATGCAGGGGGATTATATGGCTTTGGAGTATGCCATTGCACAGGAGGTGCGCGCCGCACTGCCTGAAGGGATGACGCAGGGGCAACTGCTGTTGACGCTCGATTCGCAAAAGGTGGCGCACTTTGTCGGTATTTACCGTGAGCAACCCAAAACGGCTGAGCAACTCACAGTCGATTTTCGTCTGCGTAATCATAGAGTAAAGCTCGCCTCAAATAGTTTCTTCTTCGAAGAGGGCCAAGCAGACCACTTCAGCCAAGCAAAGTATGGAGAATTCAGAGTCAGCGAACGGGGAGAGTTGTTGTTGATGAATCTTCTGGATGAGCAGTTGCAGCCGTTATAGCGGGCAACCCTGATGATCGTTAACAAGATGGTGAGCAATGCTCGCCATCTTCGCTATTTTTCCTAGTCCAATCCGCTAAATCGCCGCCTAAATATCCATCTTAAGTTGCAACTTGCGTGCAACTAATTTGTAACCTTGATTCCCTATAGTATCGTCAGTTTTCGAGGCTAAGCGCTTCGTGAAATCGTAAGTCTTTAACTTCAATACCAATATAAAAAAGATACTTATTAGGGGTCATTATGTTTAATAACAAAACACTGTTGGCGTTAGCCATCAGTAGCGTGTGTGGGTTTGCCAATGCTGCCGATAATCTGATTATTTCTGAATATGTTGAAGGCAGCAGCAATAATAAAGCCATTGAGCTGTACAACCCAACTGCCAACACTCTCGATTTAAGCCAGTATCAATTGCGCTTCTATTTCAATGGCAGCACCAATGTGGGCACGACTATCGCCCTAAACGGTACCTTAGCCGCAGGTGCGACTTATGTGGTTGCTGATAACGACGCATCGGCGGATATTCTGGCGGTGACGAATCAACAAAGCAGCGCGAGTTTTTTCAATGGTGACGATGCCATTGTGCTGACCTATCAAGACCAAGTGATTGATAGCTTAGGACAAGTAGGTGTCGATCCCGGCACTGAGTGGGGCAGTGGTGATTTATCGACGCAGGACAATACCCTGCGCCGCAATCCCGATCAGCTAATCGCCGATCCTATTATTGATGATGCTGTTAGCTTTAATACATGGTTAGGTTTTGCCAAAGACGATATCTCGGATCTGGGTAAGTTCAGCGCAGGCACCCCCACCGATCCTGTTGAGCCGCCACCGAGTTCATTAGCCTGTGGTGAAGCCTCAACGGCTATCCATGCCCTACAAGGTTCGACCAATGTCAGTCCGTTAAACGGACAAACCTTAGTGGTAGAAGCCATAGTGGTGAGTAACCAAGAAGCTGGCCTAAAGGGCATCTTCGTGCAAATGGCCGACAACGAAGCCGATAACGATCCTCAAACCTCTGAAGGGGTGTTTGTTTATACCGGTAATGCGCCTACGGGTTACGTGGCGGGCGACCGTGTACGCTTAAAGGCTAAAGTCACTGAATATCAAGGCTTAACGGAACTGACTACCGTTGCCGATCATAAACTGTGCGCCGCAGGACAAACCCTTCCCATTGCCGCCGTGGTGACATTACCAGTGAATTCAAGTGATGACTTTGAACCCTTTGAAGGCATGCGCGTCCGCTTTAGCCAAGATCTGGTGGTGAACGAAGTCTACAACTTGGGCCGCTATGGTGAAATTTCACTCGGTAGCAGCCGTCACTTTATTGGGACGCAAGTCGCTGCGCCAGGTGCCGATGCCTTGGCCGTCACTGCGGCCAATCTTAAAGACAGTATTTTACTCGACGATGGCTTAACGGCTCAGAACCCTGATCCTGTGATTTTCCCTGCGCCAGGTTTAAGCGCGTCGAACACTGTGCGTGTGGGTGACAAAGCCACGAGCCTGACGGGCGTCATGCACTATGGCTTTAATCTTTATCGCATTATGCCGACTGAGCCAGTTAATTTTGTGGCGGAAAATCCTCGTCCACAATCGCCAGTACTAGCCGAAGGCGGCAACCTGAAAGTCGCCAGCTTTAACGTACTGAACTACTTTAATGGCGATGGACAGGGCGGTGGTTTCCCTACTGCGCGCGGTGCCAATACCCTGAGTGAGTTTGAGCGTCAAAAAGCGAAGATTGTCAGCGCTATGGTGGGGATCAGTGCCGATGTGTTTGGTCTGATGGAAATCGAGAACGATGGCTTTGGCGCTAACTCGGCGATTGCCGATCTCGTGTCGGGCCTCAATGCCGCCGTGGGCGAAAATCGCTATGCCTATGTTATTCCAAAGGTCAATGGCAGCAACTTAAGCGCGATCGGTACGGATGCGATTACCGTCGGTTTAATTTATCGCAGTGACAAGGTGAGCCCTCAGGGTGATGCGCGTATTTTATCGAGCGCTAACTCTCCCTTAGATGACGCCGGCCAGCCGCTGTTTGACGACAGCAAAAATCGCCCTATGTTGACTCAAGCCTTCGCGCTAAACGGCAGTGATGAAAGTGTAGTCGTTGCGGTTAATCACTTGAAATCTAAGGGCAGTGAGTGTGCTGGCGATCCAGATATGAACGATGGCCAAGGTAACTGCAATATTACCCGTACCCGCGCAGCAACGGCGGCAGGGCAGTGGATTGCCGCGCAGTATCCAGAGCAAGGCGTACTGCTGATTGGCGACTTAAACTCCTACGCTAAGGAAGATCCGCTAAGCGCATTGGCTAACGCTGGCTTTAGCGAGTTGTTTGCAAAACTCGAAAAAGCCAATCCTTATTCCTATGTATTCTCGGGTGAATCTGGGCAGTTAGACCATGCGCTGGCCAATGCCGCGTTAGTGGATAAAGTCCTAGATGTGACCGAGTGGCATATCAATACCGACGAGCCGCGGGTGTTAGATTACAACGAAGAGTTCAAGACGGCTGCGCAGGTGCAAGATCTGTACGCCAGTGATGCTTATCGCTCATCGGATCATGATCCTGTGGTGATTTCTCTGCTGCTCGAAGCGGAAAAGGTGGCTCCTGAGGCCAGCTTCACTCAGGTTGTGAATGGTGCGAGTGTGCAATTGACGTCAAGCTCCATTGATAGCGACGGTCAAATCGTCTCTACTGAGTGGGACTTTGGCGATAATAGCCAAGCCATGGGCGAGTCGGTATCCCACACCTATGCGCAAACTGGTGATTATCTTGTGACGTTAACCGTGACCGATAATGACGGCTTAAGCCATAGCAGCTCACAAATGGTGTCTGTCGTGGTTGAGAACGTGAAGAAACCACCCGTTGCGCAAATTCAGCACATCAATTTATGGCTAGTCGATATGTTTATTTCGACCAGCTATGACACAGACGGTGTGATCAAGCAGCATAAGTGGAAGTTTGATAACGGTAGCCGTGCAAGTGGTCCTGTGGTGTTTCGTCAAGCTCGCCGCGGACTCCATACGGTCGAGTTAACCGTGAAAGACAATGATAAATTAACGGATACCACGTCACTGACGTTCCGTTAAGCGTTAGCCCCTTTCTTTAAATATCAAAAGCCTGCTATTGCAGGCTTTTTTACGTTTATTCACTTACTTAATGACTATCTTAACTGACTGTATCAACTGACCATAACGTGCTCTAAATTCAAACTAAGTCGATTTAAGTATCTATCCGCTTGCGCTAAGATGAAGCCACTTAAGGATTTTTACTCACAGGGAGCAGGCGCATCACAATGAATGCAGACACCTTGGCGTACCTCAATCAGCATCAATTAACCTCGGTGATGAGCCTCACTAAATGGCGTCAGCTGGAGCTGGCACTCCATGAAAAGCCAGAGTTTGTGCCCCATGTGCGTTATAAGCTGCTGGAAGATGAAGGGCCAAATCCAGGTTTTACGCCAGTGTGGTGGGACGAGTTACTCGCGATTTGCGAGCGGATTGAATGGCTTGAGATTGACCCGCTCAAAAGAGAACACCGCGGCAGATTACTGCCGGAAAAGACCACGGATTTTACTGATTATATCGAGGCGCAACTGCACAAGTATCGACTCCCCTACAGTAAAGAAGCACAAGGGCTCAGAATTTGGGGCTATCTTCGCCCCGATGCGGCGATGCCAGTATTTTGTATTGCACCTGGTGGCGAGACGATAAAGGAAGCGTAAGCAAGTTCAGACGGCAGATAAAAAGCGGGGCGCTAATTGATTAGCGCCCCGATAAGGATTAAAGCACGATATAAAGCGGCCAGCCGAGTAGACCAACGAGTCCTTCTTTATGCTCAAATCTTTCTAAACGCTCAGGTGAGGCATCACTAAGCAGCAGTTCGCGGTAGCTTTTCGCGAAATTCAATGTACGCAGCAATGCTGGCGCAAAGTTTTTACCCAAATCTTTACCGATAGTCTCGGCCAGCTCCGCGGGGAGTTCCGCCAAGGCTTTTTGGGTTTGCTCCTCGATATACTCAAGGCTAAACCATTCGTCCTGCAAGCTGATTTTGGCGATGCGCTTTTTCAGATCTTGTCTGACTTTGGCATTATCAAATAACATCCGATACAGCACTGCTTCGGCCAATACGCTCTCCAGATTTAAGAAATCTAAAGGATCATAGCTGGTTTGGGCATAAAACTGTGCCATAAGTGCCGCAATCGATTGCTGACGTTGGTGCTCGGCCAAGGCATCCTGGTAGGCCTCATAGCCCAGCCACTCTTCTGCATCAGGCGGCGTAGACACTTGTTCCAGCAGGAATTTATCCACATCACCATAGAGCGACTTACCGTTAGCCAGCTTATGTTTGCTGACGACGCTGAGCATGCTCCAACCCTTTTGGAAGCATTTGACCACGCCGTCGCTGGTGAGCAATATACGCACCGCTTGCTGTTGATCCTGATCAGAAAGTTCCATTAATCCGAGACTGACGACGCCAATGACATCGTGCGCCGCCTGTTCCAGTAAGTGCATCTTGTACTTGTTGTAGAACTTATCCGCCAATTTGAGGCTCATCAAAATGGCTTTAGATTTGATTTGTGCGAGCTGCTCACCACTAAGGGTGTCGTCTGCTTGGCCTTTGGCCAACACCTTGCTCAGGTATGGACCTTGGTCTAAATCACGCAGTACCAGTTGCATCTAGGGGTCCTTAATCTAAAAAGCTAAACATATCATCCACTTCTGCGTATTCGTCCGTGACTTGGTTTTTCTCTTTCGCTTGGATAACCAGTTCATTGACGAACTTATTAATGATCATCTCCCAGCCAGAGCTTTCGTTACGCAGCAGGTTTTTAATGGCTTTTTCTACATCGGGTGCCAGCTCATGGATTAACGCCATCAGACTACGTGGGTCATCTAGGCTTAAGCTATGGGCTTCTTCACTGTCGACACGGCTGTCATAGCCGACGGTGTCGGTATCTTCTTCATCGTCATAATAATCGTTGAAGTGGTCTTCATCGTCGTGGCGCTCACCCAACATCATCTCGATAAAGGGGATAGACAGATAGAAGAGGCCGGCGGGATCTTCGGCAATGCACTCTAAAATAGCGGTTTGTTTTTCTTCGCTGTCTTGGATGCGAATTAAATAGGTCAAAAAATCAAAGGTATGCTGAATGAGTTCTTCGGCATTGTTTTTGATTTTTTCTTCCCAATACAAAGGTTGCTGACAGACGATGTCGCGAATTTGCTCAGGGGTCATTAGCTCCGACATAATTGACGGGCAGGAGATATCGTGGTGACTGTTGATTTGCGTCAGGGTCACAATATCCATTTTTTCAATGACTTCGACTAATTGCTCATCGTTCATTGTGGTGGCGATGAGTTCGAAACGTTTACTGGCCTGTTTTGGCTCGACATCGGCGAGCTCTTTAATCTCGGCAACGGTTATTTCAATGAGACTAGTGTTCATTAGCGGTCCTCATCATCGTAGTGATCGTAGTAGCCATCTTCCTCTTCGCCGTCATCATCGTCGTCATCGGAATAATCGGCGTAATCACTGTCTTCGTCTTCAAAATCATCGTCAGCGCTGCGTTTAGGCGCAGGTGCACTTTTGCCTTGGTTTTCCAGTAGATAGAGTACGGCGCAGCTTTCAATCAATAAATCTTCTGAATAGGCGCGCACCGCCTGCACTAATGGGACATCGGCATTGTTAAAGCCAATAGTGACCTTGAACTCGTCCCACTCGGGTTGCGTCGCGGTGTTAATCCAGTGAGCCCACTTAAGCTTGGCGTCACTTGGAAATTTTACTCGGCCATAGAGTGCCACAGGCAGGTACTCGGGTACCGACTCGAGCATTTTAGGATCGGCCTGTAATACTTTTTTGATTTGACTGGTAAATTGCTCCAATGCTTTGGGCGTATCCGGGTCATCATAGGACTCGATATTGTCGTAGGCATTGGTCTTAAGCTCATTAATGCGTGAGATATTCAGTTTTTTGGCCATGGGCATGTCTCGAAATAAAAAGCTATCAAACAAACAGCTTCTCAAAATAAACCGTGTTGCAATAAAAGGTCCAAATTAAGGGGCTTGGCAAACTAAGCTCATTAATTTGGCACTCCCAGCGTTGCACTGGAAATAACCCGCTTAAGGGTAAAACTGATCCCATAATTCGCGCATCGCGCCATTGGGATCGGTTACGATCACATTGTTGAAGTCTCGGATAAACGCATTTCTAAGCTTGGGATCTGAGAGCACTTCATAAGCTTTTTTAACGCGCTCAAGTTGTTGTGATGCTTGCTCTTTTTCTTCATCAGAGGCACCTAACAACTTATCGGGATGGTATTTGTTTGAGAGCCGGCGATAGGCTTTTTTAATGTCGTCTTCTTTGGCGCTAGGTTTGATACCGAGCACACTAAAGTGGTTAATCATATTTGTACCTGCAGGCGATGGGTTGGTATCGCAAGATAAAAGGCTAAGTGCTGATTATCTGTCAATTTGTGGAATTATGATTAGTCAGCGATGGATCATAGCAGAAATGCGTATTGGGCGGCAAACGACTCTGTTGGCATTTATGACTGAAATCCTGGCATTTATCAGGCTTGATGAAAATCGCCGACGCTTTTGGAAATGAGATTGGTATAGCAGACCAAAACAGGGGAAAAGAATTAGTAATGGGTAAGCAGTTGCCATTCATTTATACGAATTTTAGATACAAAAAAACCAGCTTAATGCTGGCCTAATGATATTAAATTGATAATTGGTTGCGGGAGCTGGATTTGAACCAACGACCTTCGGGTTATGAGCCCGACGAGCTACCATGCTGCTCCATCCCGCGTCCGATTAACACTGTTAATAACTGTTTTAATTCTGTCATCTAAGAATTGGTTGCGGGAGCCGGATTTGAACCGACGACCTTCGGGTTATGAGCCCGACGAGCTACCATGCTGCTCCATCCCGCGTCCGAGTAACGCTGCGAATAACTGTTTTTATTCTGTTATCTAAGAACTGCCCAAGGGCGATTTCTTTTTATAAGCATATACATCTAGATTGGTTGCGGGAGCTGGATTTGAACCAACGACCTTCGGGTTATGAGCCCGACGAGCTACCAAGCTGCTCCATCCCGCGTCCGATATCTATCTGTATTACTTACCTTTGCTTTAAATTGGTTGCGGGAGCTGGATTTGAACCAACGACCTTCGGGTTATGAGCCCGACGAGCTACCAAGCTGCTCCATCCCGCGTCCATCTTCAAAGCGGGGCGAACTATAACGGCAGTGCTGTGGCATTGCAAGGAGGAATTCTAAAAAAACGGGTGAATGCTTAAATATAAAGCGTAGTGCGGGGAATTCGTCCAGTCTTGGCCGTTATCAGGGATTTGAGCGAGTTAAATGTGGGGTAACTGCCTGACTAAATCGAGTTTCGGCGAATAACTGTTTATCTTTTATGTCGCTTCACAGGTATAATGTCGCTTTGATTTTGACTGCGTATTGATTATCCCATGCTTAATTTTTTTGCTGCCGCCCCTAAGGGCTTTGAATATAGCTTAGCCCAAGAACTGACAGAATTTGGTGCGACTGAGATTAAAGAGAGTGTTGCCGGTGTCTATTTTACCGCGCCGCTTGCCTTAGCTTACCGTATTACCCTGTGGACACGTTTGGCCAGCCGTATCGTGCTGGTGATCTATAAGGGCCCCTGTGAGTCGGCGGAGCAATTATATAACGCAGCTTATTGTATTGATTGGTCAGCTCATTTCTCCAATCGCAACACCTTTAGTATCGATTTTCACGGCACTGGCGGCTTTATCAACAACACCCAGTTTGGTGCGTTAAAGATTAAAGATGCGATTGTTGACCGTTTCCGTGATGACGGTGATGCCCGTCCAAACGTCGCCCGTATTGATGCCGACATTAAAATCGACGCCCATTTCCGTAATGGGGTGATTACCATTGCGATGAACTTCTCGGGACCTTCTTTACATCAACGCGGTTATCGCTCTACGACTGGTGAAGCCCCATTAAAAGAAAACCTCGCCGCCAACATGTTAGTGCGCAGTGGCTGGAAAGCCGCGCCAACCACCTTGCTCGATCCTTTCTGCGGCAGTGGTACTGTACTGATTGAGGCCGCATTAATGGCTGCCGATATTGCTCCAGGGTTGCAGCGCAGCCGTTTTGGTTTTGAGCATTGGCGCCGTCACGATAAAGCCACCTGGCATGAGATTTTAGAAGAGGCCAAGGCGCGTGCATCCTTAGGTGTAAAGCGCTGCGACGTGAAGTTCTACGGCTCGGATATCGATTCGCGCTTAGTGGCACTGGCAAAACGCAATGCGCAAAACGCCGGTGTACTTGAACTGATTGACTTTAAAGTGGCAAATGCGCTGAATGTCGAGCCGCCCGCTGGTGAAGGTTACTTGATTACTAACCCTCCCTACGGTGAGCGTTTAGGCAGTGTCTCTGAGCTATTGCAGCTGTATTACCAATTAGGCGACAAGTTTAAAAAGGAGTTTGGCGGCTGGAAAGTAGCCATGCTCTGTAGCGATATTGAGCTGATTTCGGCGCTGAAACTCAAAGCCGATAAGCAGATGAAGATGTTTAACGGTGCGCTAGAGTGTGCCTTTAACCTTTATACCTTGCACGCGCAAAGCACTCGCCGTGATACGCCCGTATTGCCAGAAGGTGTGGACATTGCCGATATCGCACCAGCGTTTGCGAACCGTATTAAGAAAAACGCTAAGCAATTAGAAAAGTGGGCGAAAAAAGAAGGTATCGACAGTTACCGTTTATATGATGCCGACATTCCCGAATATAACGTAGCGGTCGACCGCTATTTAGACCATATCGTGGTGCAGGAATATATGGCGCCGGCCAGCATTCCAGAGGCCGTGACAAAACGCCGTTTAAGCGATGTGCTCTTGGCTCTGCCTGCTGCGATTGGTGCCGAACCGCATAAGATCACTATGAAGACCCGTGAGCGTCAAAAGGGCACCAATCAATATCAAAAGCTGGATGAGCGAAAGCTTGAACTTATCACCACCGAATATGGCGCTAAGTTTAAGCTGAACCTGACGGGCTATTTGGATACAGGCTTGTTCCTTGACCACAGATTAACCCGCCGTTTAGTGGGACAAAAATCGAAAGGGCGCCGGGTATTGAACCTGTTCTCTTACACAGGTTCTGCCTCTGTGCATGCCGCATTAGGTGGCGCTAAGTCGGTCACGACGGTTGATATGTCAAACACCTATCTGGCGTGGGCGAAGGAAAACTTTGCGTTAAATGACCTCAGTGGCAAGCAGTATGAGTTTGTGCAGGCCGATTGTTTGCAATGGATCCGCGATAGTGCGCTCGATAAATCTGCGCAATATGATTTGATTTTTATCGATCCGCCGACCTTCTCTAACTCCAAGCGGATGGAAGATTCCTTCGATGTGCAACGTGACCATGTGAATTTACTGGGCATGCTCATCAAGCTGTTAAGTCCAAATGGTGAGATAGTGTTCTCCAACAACAAACGCAAGTTTAAGATGGACACCGAAACCTTGGCCAAGATGAAAATCAAAGTGGAAAACATCGATGATCTGACCTTGCCGATGGATTACAAGCGCAATCCCCATATCCATAACACTTGGCTTATCACCCATGCATAATGTACTGCAAGCGGGTTACATTCTATACCACACCGAAGGGTGTCACTTATGTGAACAGGCTGCAGCATTGCTTAATGCCGCCGAGGTGTCCTTTACGGCCATCGATATTTGTGATGATGAAGCCTTAGCTGAACGTTATGGCGTGTGTATTCCCGTGGTGAAGGCCGCGGATGAGCGTTGCCTCTTTTGGCCCTTTGACGCTACCCAATTACAAGAATTTTTAGGAGCTTAGTTTGAGTCTGGTTCGTATCAATAATGGCTCGTTAGCCTATGGTTACACTCCGTTGCTGCAAAATGCCGATTTCACCATCGAGCGCGGCGAGCGAGTGTGTATTGTTGGCCGCAACGGCGCGGGCAAGTCGAGTCTATTGAAGATTTTATCCGGCGATGTGCTGCTCGATGAAGGGGAATTCAACATCGACAACAGCGTCACAGTTAGCCGTTTGCAACAAGATCCACCGAAGGCGGAGCAGGGCTCGGTCTATTCTTATATCGCCGCGGGCTTAAAGGAAGTCGGTGAAGCGTTAGAGCAGTACCATCAACTGTCCCATGATGTGGCCTTTGCCGAGCCTGAGCAGATGGAGCGCATGCTCAATCAAATGCAAAAGCTGCAGGAGACTTTAGATCATCACAACGGCTGGCAGCTTGACTCGCGCATCAAACAAAATTGTGAGTTGTTAGGCCTCGATCCCGATAAATCCTTGAGTGAATTATCCGGCGGTTGGCAGCGTAAAGTAGCGCTTGCCCGCGCCCTCGTGAGTCAGCCGGATTTATTGCTGCTCGATGAACCGACAAACCACTTAGATATCGATACCATCGAATGGCTGGAAAAATTCCTTTTGGATTTCCAAGGTGCCATTGTATTTATCAGCCACGACAGGGGCTTTATTGCCCGTATGGCAACTCGCATCGTCGACTTAGACCGCGGCGTAGTGACCTCATGGCCGGGGAATTACCAAGCTTATCTCGATGGTAAGCAGGAGTGGCTCCGAGTCGAAGCCGAGAAAAATGCCTTATTCGATAAACGATTAGCCGAAGAAGAAGTTTGGATCCGCCAAGGCGTTAAGGCCCGTCGTACCCGCAACGAAGGCCGCGTGCGTGCATTGAAAGCACTGCGCCAAGAACGCAGCGAACGCTTGAATCGTCAGGGCAATGCTAAGATGGCGGTGGCCGATACCGATCGTTCGGGTAAGTTAGTCTTCGATGTGAAGGACTTAAACTACAATCTGCCCGATAAAAATCTAGTTAAAAACTTTAATACGACAGTACTTCGCGGGGATCGTATTGCGCTTATCGGCCCTAACGGCTGTGGTAAATCGACCCTTATCAAGCTGTTGATTGAAAAGTTACAACCCCAATCGGGTGAGGTAAAAGTCGGTACTAAGTTAGAAATTGCCTATTTCGACCAATACCGTGAGGCGCTGGATCCTGAGCAAACCGTTGAAGACAACGTGGGTGAGGGTAAAAAGACCATCACCATTAATGGTCAAGATCGTCATATCTTAAGTTATCTGCAGGATTTCCTGTTTTCGCCGATGCGCGCTCGTACGCCTGTGAAGGCATTATCGGGTGGTGAGAAAAATCGTTTACTCTTGGCTAAGCTCCTTATTCGTCCGGCCAACCTGATCATCCTCGACGAACCGACAAACGATCTTGATATTGAGACCCTAGAATTGCTAGAGTCGCTGCTGACTGAATATCAAGGCACACTGTTACTTGTGAGCCATGATAGGGCCTTTATCGATAACACTGTCACCAGCAGCTGGTGGTATGCGGGTAATGGGCATTGGAGCGAGTATGTTGGTGGTTATCAAGACGCGATTGACCAAGGGGCAAAGTTTTATTCTGAGGAACCTAGTCAGCCAAACACGGTCGAAGCTCCTGCGACAGCAAAAACCGCTGAGGTGAAAGTGGCTGAGCCCGCCAAAGCCGCGAAAAAACTGTCCTATAAGTTACAGCGTGAATTAGAGGCCATGCCTGAGTTGATGGAGAAATTAGAGGCAGAAATCCTCGAATTGCAAACCACAGTGGCGCGCCCAGATTTTTATAGTCAGGCACAGGATAAAATCAATCCGATATTGAACCTGTTGGCAGATAAAGAAAAACAATTGGAAGTTTGCTTCGAGCGATGGGAAGAGCTTGAGTCACTGAAGTAAACCAATAATAAAAATGGGAATAGAATTAATGAAGTCAAAGTTGGATAAAGCCCTCTCCTTGGTTGCCTTAGGTGTCCTTGGCGTATTACACAGTGCCCATGCTGCACCCGTCTATGAAATTGTTAACCTTGATAATTATGATCTGCAAGGCACGCTCGAAGGCACTCGCAACGGTTATGCCTTAGGCGTGAATGCTAACGATGAGTTGGTCGGTATCGCCAAAGGTAAGAAAAAACTCAGTACTTCAGATGTGGAAGGCGGGGTTATTGACGTCGAAGATGGTATTGCCCCTGAGGAAACCATTACTTATTCGATTACGTCTGCCATTATTGCCAATAACTTTGCTTTTATCGCTGCACAAAATGATGCCGCTGGCGCATGGTTACCGACCTTTGACAGTATCAATGGCACTACGCCACCGAGTGATACTTCGGTCGTTAACTCAGTCGATACCTTTTACTATGGCATCAACGATGCTGGCGTGAAAGTGGGCAGTATGACTGCACCTGAAAAGAAAACGGAAAATACCGCGACTACGGATGATACTGCGGATTACTGGTATTACCGTGATTATGAATATCGCGGAGTTGCCAAAGTAGGCGATAGCGAAATCCCATTGCCCCCTCCTTATACTCAATATGTTAAAGATGACAAAACCGTTGAGTTAGGCGGTTGGTCTGCGGCAACTGCGATCAACAATAACAATTTAGTTGTTGGTTATGTTAGTACTGATATCAGTAAATATGGTGGCGATCGTGTAGCCTACTGTTTAAGCACAGATAACACGTTACCGTTAGATGTATGTATTCAGCGCGAGCAATATCCGAATACTCAAGGTACGCGCAATATTCAGTACCAAACCCGTGCCTATGTGTGGCAACTGGATAATGGCGTAGCAACTGGCACTGCTTTACCTTTAGGATTAACCCCTGCAAGTAATAATACCTTAACCTTTACCGCTCAAGCTCTGGGTGTAAACAATGAAGGTGTAGTCGCCGGACGCTCGCACGTGTACCGTAACGGTAATACCGATAGATTACGCCAAGATGCGGCTTATTGGAGTAAAGATGCCGAGGGCAACTATCAATATCATTGGATCCCAATGGGTGAGTCCATTTCAAGCTCTATCGCCTATGATGTGAATGACAACGGTATTCTTGTTGGTAGCTATCGCAGTTATATCCAAGGTTATCCACGTGATAAATTCTTCTACTTTGATATCAATACGCCTGAAGTCGCTTATGTCACGCCGAATGATTTTGCATCAACGACCACTGATCTTTCGAGCAAACCCAAAGATATCAATAATAAAGGCCAAGTTGTTGGTTATATTGAAACTACCTACGATAAGGAAAAACCACGTCCCAAGGCGGGCTTTCTCTACGAGAAATCTACTGGGGAGTTCAGTAACCTCAATAACTTGCTGACCTGCGAATCCAAAGGCTTTGAAAAAGGCTCTGATGGCAATTGGACTCGCCATCAGGTCGAAGTGCAGGACGGTACTGGCAAGGTGCTAAGCTACAACAGCGATATTCTCGTTGTTGAAGCCGCAAGCATTAATGAAGATGGCACTATCGTAGGTACCGCCTTTATCCGTAAACCTTCTTACCAGTTTGACTCGGATGGCAATGTTATCGTAGGTGAGAATGGTCTTCCCCTGTTTGAACTTAGCGGTAACGGTGACCCTGTAACAGCCTATATTCCGCGTATGGTGGTGCTCAAGCCATCTACTAATGGTGAAGCTTGTACTGTGGATGAAAGCACTGACACGGGTAATTACGAACGTAAGGGCGCAGCATCTCTTGCTTGGTTACTTGCCTTACCTTTAGTTTGGTTACGTCGTCGAGTTCGCTAATTTTTCAGCTTGAATTCAGACTCAAAAAATCGAGGCAAATTGCCTCGATTTTTTTTAACCATGATCTCAATAGTTTAATAAATAGTCGATAAAATGGACGATTTTTTGATTGATCTCGGCGCTGAAAAGCACTATTTCTATGGATGAAGCTGTTGCTTCTATTTCACGTAGAACAGAGGACGCTTGCATGAAAAGACAAAAACGAGATCGTTTAGACAGAGCTTTTTCCAAAGGATTCCAAGCGGGTATTGGGGGTCGATCTAAAGAGCTTTGTCCTTATGCAAATCTTGATTCGCGATCACAGTGGTTAGGTGGTTGGCGTGAAGGTGTGGATGGCCGAGTTAATGGGCTATTTAATAAATAACGAGTGTTTCTCGTGGATTAAATAGCCCAGAACAGACAGAGTAATGCAGCATAATTGCCCTCAGATGAGGGCATTTTTGTATCGAGTCGTGTAGGGTACTGCAGCGATTAGAAGGTAGAAGTGTCGCTAAATACGCCAACTTTTAAATCAGTCGCACTATAAATTTGACGACCATCGACTTCAAGAATGGCATCGGCAATACCCATGACCAATTTACGATGAATGGTACGTTTGATGTTTAGCTTGTAAGTCACTTTTTTCGCGCCAGGTAACACTTGTCCGGTAAATTTCACTTCACCGACGCCCAGTGCGCGGCCTTTACCCTCGGCGCCTTCCCAACCAAGGTAAAAACCGACTAACTGCCACATAGCGTCTAAGCCTAAACAACCTGGCATTACTGGGTCGCTGATGAAGTGGCAGCCAAAGAACCATAGATCTGGATTAATATCGAGTTCAGCAACAATTTCACCTTTGCCAAATTCGCCGCCGTTATCGTTAATGGTGATGATCCTGTCGATCATCAGCATATTATCTACGGGTAGACGAGGCGAGTTTGGACCAAATAATTTCCCATGACCACAGGCGATGAGTTCTTCTTTATTGAAACTGTTTGCTTTATTCATTGTTTTACTACTCCAGCAATAAGAGCGCCAAGATTAGCGAACACGTGTAAGCTAAACAACTCCGATCAGCTAATTAATGGCGAAATAATCCCAGTTTTGCGAGTAACCTCGTCATAAAACTAATTTCTTCCTCGCCGTTCCCCGCGAGCTTATCGAGCCGTTCTTGCACTAGGCCATACAAGGAGTCGGCAGGGAAGTCATTATCTTCATTGGCAACTCCAGCTGGCATCTGCATCAATAGTTCCACCGCTTCGTCCATATGCTCAATTGCATAGATATGGAATTGGCCTTTGCCTACAGCTGTTATCACTTTAGGAGCGAGATTAAGTTGCAGAACGTTCGACTTAGGCATAATCACGCCCTGTTCACCCGTGAGACCGCGTCGTTCACACAGATTGAAGAAGCCTTCAATCTTCTCATTAATGCCGCCGATAGCTTGCACATTGCCGAATTGGTCCAAGGCGCCAGTAATGGCGAGCGACTGGATAATCGGCTGCTCGGCAATGGCTGACATCAAACAGCAATACTCGGCGAGCGAGGCACTATCACCATCGATCTCTTGATAGGACTGCTCGAATACGATGTTGGCATTAAGGTGTAGCGGGGCGTCACGTCCAAAAATGCGATACAAACAGGCAGAAAGGATCATCATACCCTTGGCGTGGATATTGCCACCCAGCTCGGACTTTCTTTCAATGTCTGCCACTTCGCCATCACCATAGTGCACGGTTGCGGTGATCCGCGCGGGTTCGCCGTAACTATGGTCAATCGCATCGATAACCGTCAGGCCATTAATCTGTCCTACCATAGCGCCTTCAGTTGGCAGATTTATGAAATTGTCATCAAAACTTTGCCCAGAAAACTCTTCTGAGCTGTTATGGCGGTAGTTGGCTTGCTCGAGCGCGTGTTCAATACTGGCGGCATTGATAGTGGCTTTGCCGCGATAGACCTTAGCCTGAGCCATTAATTGGGCAAAATCGAGCATTGAGAGGCTTAAACGGCGTTGATGTTCTGTCAACCTCGCACTGTGTCTAAACAGTGGCGCAAGGCTTGATTGCTCTAAAGCAACCTCAACACTCTGAGCTACGGCTTGTAACCAACTGGCATATTGCACTTCTTTAAAGCGGGTCAGATCGAGTTCACTCGCCAGCTCTGCCAGCAAACTAAAGTGGCGCTGAAATTGCCAGTCCTCTGAGCGGACTTGGCTGTAAATTAAGCTTGCGCCAATCAGAATGATTTTACAATTTAGCGGAATAGGGCTCAGGTGGCTGCTTATCTGATAGGATTTTTGCGTCAGAATTTGCATCACCAGATCCCATAGGCTTTCGCGTTTCCACAGAGATTCGGCGCAGATAAACACATAGTGGCACTGGGCGAGTGCACCGGGTTGATATTTGCTGCCATTTGCCGATTGCACCATGCGGCCGAGTAGATCGGCACGGCGGATATTGCCACTCAGGTAACGGTAACTGACATTTTTCTCGGCAATGGCGCCTTGATTGTCGAGCGGCGCGTCATACTGCCATTGGAATTGAATCGCTTTTTCTACAGGACGAGCCGCCACTAAATAAGCGTTGGATAACGGCTCGATGGTTTCCATGAGGGCTTGCATGATTAATTGTCGGTCAATGCCGGGGAAATCGGCGAGGTACAGCTGTTGATCGGCAATGGCGTTATGTAACTTAAAGGCATCCAACACACGTTCTTGCCCTAAAAGCAGGGCTTTTAACCCTGTGGCCGATTGCGGCAGGGTAGGAAGGTTAAATTCAGGCGCGAGTGAGGATGATGGTATCAAGAGTGAATTCATATAAGCATTTACCATGAAAAGTTACCGCGATTTTACCATACCAAGACGGCAAGTCTCTTACTGTATAGGTGTTTTTGCGTTGGTTTACTCAGATATTGCTGAAAATTTGTTGGCTATTTGCCTGAAAAAACATCTTGGTGAGCATAAGATGAGCATTTGACACGATATTGAAAAATTGCTGTTTACAAGCACCGATGATGCTTATATTATTTGCGCCATTCGGAGGGGTGGCAGAGTGGTTTAATGCACCGGTCTTGAAAACCGGCGTGGGTTTATAGCCCACCCAGGGTTCAAATCCCTGCTCCTCCGCCATATTTTACGGAAAAGCCATCAGCAATGATGGCTTTTTTGTTTTTGCAATTTAGGAAGTTGAACCCTAGGGTTCCTCATTCTAAGCGCCGCTCCTCGGCCATATTTCACGAAATGCCATCAGCGATGATGGTTTTTTGTTTTTGCCATTTGAACTTTCAGGCTCCTCAGTCTAAGCGCAGCGCCTCCACCATCTTCACTTAATCCCATCAGCGGTGATTGATACTTTGTTTGTAAAATTCGACTCTTGGTTCTGCATGCGAACCTTGCCATCTTTCTTTACTGTATTTGAGTGTTATATGAACAGAGCTGGCTCCACCAACTCAGTGTTGTTTGGCAGATGGGGGCACATGGAGTCACTTGGGCTATACGAATACCTATTTGCTAAGGTTAACGCCCATTTACTTAAGCAAACTCGTATTTACCTTGAGGGTTTCTTCCTACCTTCTTAACTACTTATAAGTGCAGGCATCTACATCGCCAATTTGTCTTCACACGCATATAGCGCTTTGAGTCGCGGGACTTTTTATTAAATGCCTATATCGGCTATATAAAGTGGCTACTTTAAGGGGGGGGGCGAGCTAAAGGGACGTGTGTATTGAGCGCAGCCTGTTTGCGCCTAAGTAGCTATAAGTGTGAACACAGGGACTTTTGGATGAAGATTAGACGTTATTCGATGATTTTATCGACGACTGCATATCAAATCGCCAATCAATTCAATTAATAATAAATTTAGGTTTACAACCTGAGGGGAGATAGCTATTATCTCGCTCGTTCGGAGGGGTGGCAGAGTGGTTTAATGCACCGGTCTTGAAAACCGGCGTGGGTTTATAGCCCACCCAGGGTTCAAATCCCTGCTCCTCCGCCATATTCTACGGAAAAGCCATCAGCAATGATGGCTTTTTTGTATTTGCAATTTAATAAGTTGAACCCTAGGGTTCCTCATGCTAAGCGCAGCTCCTTCGCAATACTCCACAAATAAACCATCAGCGATGATGGCTTTTATGTCTTTGCAATTTAGTAAGTTGAACCCTAGGGTTCCTCATGCTAAGCGCAGCTCCTTCGCAATACTCCACAGATAAACCATCAGCAATGATGGCTTTTTGTTTTTGCAATATAGTAAGTTGAACCCTAGGGTTCCTCATGCTAAGCGCAGCTCCTTCGCAATACTCCAAAGATAAACCATCAGCAATGATGGCTTTTTTGTTTTTGGCATTTGCACCCCAGGTTCCTCAACTAAGTGCTGCTTCTCTGCCAGATTAAGTCTAAAGATCGTTAAGCAATTTGCGTTCTTTTGGATTCTCAGGCTTCTATTCTATGGTGTTTAAAACTTGCGGCATTGAGCACACTCTTGGTTATTTGCCGTGAATGCCGAAACCAGTAGCGCCCTAAGCGCAGAATTTAAACTGGGTTAATGAGTCCGTTGTTCCTTTAAATATCATCTAGTTAACAATATTCATTTTATGCTTTGCGAAATGCCATTGTTGGGCTAAATTACCCTGATAACCTATATTCCGGTTGCGGTATTCTGATTTGGCTACACTGTGTTAGTCGACATTGGTTAAAGGTGGATAAAAGTTGATATCGATATATTTAGTTGACGACCATGAGCTTGTAAGAACTGGGATCCGCCGCATCTTAGAAGATGAACGTGGGATCAAAGTCGTGGGAGAAGCGCCAGATGGCGAGACCGCGGTACAGTGGGCGAGACAAAATGAAGCCGATGTCATCTTAATGGACATGAATATGCCTGGGATGGGCGGGCTCGAAGCCACACGTAAGATTTTACGTTATCAGCCCCATGCCAAGATTATTGTATTAACTGTGCATACTGAAGATCCTTTCCCCAGTAAAGTGATGCAGGCGGGCGCGTCTGGTTATTTAACCAAAGGGGCAACGCCACCGGAGGTATTGCAAGCGATACGTCAGGTTTCCCGTGGGCAGCGCTATCTATCCCCAGAAATTGCCCAACAAATGGCATTGAGCCAATTCAACCCTGCCGATGAGAATCCGTTTAAAGCCTTGTCCGAGCGTGAGCTGCAAATTATGTTGATGATCACCAACGGTGAAAAGGTCAATGATATTTCGGAGCTGCTCAACTTAAGCCCAAAAACCGTTAACAGTTACCGTTATCGCTTGTTTGCCAAGCTTGGGATCAGTGGCGATGTGGAGCTGACCCGTTTAGCGATCCGCTATAAAATGTTAGATGCAGGCCATTTCTAATGGCCGCTTGTGTCAATGGTTCTAGCATTAATTAAGTGTTAGTTGTGAGTGTGAAGACGATTTATCAAATTGTGTTGAAGACGGTGAGTAAAAGAGTGGGTGTATAACGATGTCGACAGGTTTTAACGCCCAGAGTTTTTTACGCACGGTTTCATCCTCTGCTGGGGTTTATCGCATGTATGACGTCAAAGGTGACGTCATCTATGTGGGTAAAGCCAAAGATCTTAAGAAGCGCTTATCCTCCTATTTCCGTAAAAACCTTGGGAATGTGAAAACCCAGGCGCTGGTGTCCCATATCCATCATATCGATGTGACGCTGACCCACAGCGAGACCGATGCGCTGCTGCTTGAAAATGACTATATCAAGCAGTACATGCCCAAATACAATGTGTTACTGCGGGACGATAAGTCATACCCTTATATTTTCTTGAGCCAACACAAGCATCCACGCCTTGCATACCATCGCGGGCCGCAGCGGGAGAAGGGCTATTACTTTGGGCCTTATCCGAATGGCGGCGCGGTGCGCGAAAGTTTGCACTTGATGCAAAAGCTGTTTCCTATCCGCCAGTGTGATGATCTCTATTATAAATCACGCACTCGTCCCTGCCTGCAATACCAGTTATCCCGTTGCAGCGCGCCCTGCGTCGGTAAGGTCAGTAATGCGGAGTATGATGAGCAGGTTAAACTCGCCAGTTTGTTCCTTAAGGGAAAAGATAAGCAAGTTATCAGTGAGCTCGTGGCTAAGATGGAAGAAGCCGCCGAGCAGCAAGCCTATGAGCAAGCCGCGCGCTTTCGCGATCAAATTATGGCGCTGCGCCGCGTGGCCGAGCAGCAAGAAGTCTCGGGCAATACCGGGGATATGGATGTTATCGGCGTACACTACGCTTCGGGTATCGCCTGTTTTCACTTGCTATTTATCCGCGAAGGTAAAATTTTTGGTAGCCGCAGCTATTATCCAACGGTGCCTGCGCAAACGGATATCGAAGAGGTCTTACGTTCCTTCCTGCTACAGTTTTATTTAAATGCCGATATTCAACGTACCATTCCTAAGGAAGTGGTGATAAGTCATCACTTTGAAGAACTGCATGAGCTAGAGTCGGCCGTCTCTGAGGCGTTAAACAAAAAGTTCAGCATCAAAACCAATGTGCGCGCCGACAGGGCAAATTTTTTGCGCCTCGCGCTGACTAATGCCACTAATGCGGTGATGACGCGTCTGTCCCATAAAAATACCGTTGAACAGCGTTTTGTCTTGTTGGAAGAAATCCTCGAACTCAATGCGCCAATCCAGCGGATGGAGTGTTTCGATATCAGCCATACCATGGGGGAGAGCACGGTAGCCTCCTGCGTGGTGTTTAACCGCGAGGGGCCACATAAGGCCGAGTATCGCCGTTATAATATTGAAGGCATTACGCCCGGCGATGATTATGCCGCGATGAAACAAGCCATTAGTCGCCGATTTGATAAAATCGATGCCAGCGGCAAAATTCCTGACATCTTATTTATCGACGGCGGTCTAGGGCAGCTGCGTATCGCGCAGCAAATAGTCGATGAGAAATTCGTTAATTTAGATAAAGCGCCGCAACTGATTGGGGTGGCAAAGGGAGAGAGCCGTAAACCCGGGCTTGAAACCTTAATCTTTGGCGACACTGAAACGAGCTTTTCCCTTGAAGATGACTCACCAGCGCTGCACCTTATTCAACATATTCGCGATGAGTCCCACCGCTTTGCGATAACAGGTCATCGCAATCGTCGCCAGAAAACCCGTAACACCTCGACGCTCGAATCCATTCCGGGCATTGGTCCTAAGCGGCGCAAGGCGTTATTGCAACATCTTGGTGGTTTACAGGAAGTGAAGGGCGCGAGTGTGGCCGAGTTAGCGAAAGTGCCTGGTATTAGCATAGAAATGGCACAAACCATTCATGATGCATTGCGAGGGTGATAAATTTAAGGCAAGATTGGCGCTGCTTTTGACTAACTGGTTCGATCATGCCGTTTAACTTACCTATAGCATTAACCCTTTTTAGGCTTTTTTTACTGCCCATCTTTGTGGTGCTCTTTTATCTGCCTTACAGTTGGACTCCCTTCGTTGCTGCTTTTGTGTTTTGGCTTGCCGCCATTACCGATGCCTTGGATGGCTATGCCGCCCGTAAACTCAAGCAACTCACGCGTTTTGGGGCTTTTCTCGATCCCGTTGCCGATAAACTGATGGTGATCACCGCGCTGGTGTTATTGGTGGAGCAATATGCCGATATTTGGTTAACGCTGCCGGCGCTGTTTATGATTGGTCGCGAAATTGTGATTTCAGCCCTGCGTGAATGGATGGCTGAATTAGGTAAGCGCGGGACGGTTGCGGTTTCTTGGATCGGCAAATATAAAACGGCAGCGCAGATGGTGGCGATTATTGGCTTGATCTGGCAATACAACCCATTAATGATCACCGCGGCATTTGTGCTGTTATATATCGCTGCCGTGTTAACCTTCTGGTCAATGATGAGCTACATTTTAGCCGCCTGGAAAGATTTAACAGCCGAATAGCGCAATAAAAGATCAAAGAGATTATTTAGTGTGCAAGCAGTAAGTTATCAATAAAACAGCGGTTGACACTGCATGGTAAATAGGTAGAATGCCTCCCCGTAGACGAGAGACGAAGTGAAAACAAAATCTTAACTCTACATGATGCGACATTAGCTCAGTTGGTAGAGCGATACCTTGCCAAGGTATAGGTCATCGGTTCGAACCCGATATGTCGCTCCAATCTAAAAGGATTGGGAAGATGGCGCGATGGCAGAATGGCTATGCTGCGGATTGCAAATCCGTCGATCTCGGTTCGACTCCGGGTCGCGCCTCCATAATATAAGATATTAATGACACGATTCCCGTCGTTAATATAAAGAGTTTGCCCGAGTGGTGGAATCGGTAGACACAAGGGATTTAAAATCCCTCGCTGGTAACAGCGTGCCAGTTCAAGTCTGGCCTCGGGTACCATTATTATAATGGTGGCAGCTCAAAGCGAGCTGAAGTGTTAAACTTCGTTATCTATATATTGAAATATAAGTAGAAGAGCGAAGCAAAGAGTTAACAATATCAATAGCAGTGCTTGCGATATTCAGAGTTTGCCCGAGTGGTGGAATCGGTAGACACAAGGGATTTAAAATCCCTCGCTGGTAACAGCGTGCCAGTTCAAGTCTGGCCTCGGGTACCATTATTCTTAGTGAATAGTAAATAAGCCTCGACATTAGTCGGGGCTTTTTTGCATCTACGGCTCTTATTTTAGGGTTTTGGTTTAAAGTGCCACTTCTATCTTCTTCGCTAGATCCACGGCTTTGCACTTGCCACTGTTGTTACTGGCGCTAGTCCTGTCTTATAACCTACTTATTTCTCCACTTTATTTCTCCACACTGAGCTTGATAGCATCAAACTGAGCTGTTGTAGGCTGCGTTTGAGCGCTAGGGCTTATTGCTAAAGTGATGTCATTAACCTTGTCCCATAAAAAAGCCCCGTGGTTTTCACGAGGCAATTTTACACATCCGCAATACTATTCATTAATCGCATGTTTTAGCGCTGTCGCCGCCTTAAAGCTTGGCTGGTTAAAGCCTGCAATTTCAATCGTCTCGCCAGTTTGTGGGTTTCGACCCGATTTAGGTAAATGATAACGTAATTCGAAGGTGCCAAATTGTGGCAGGAAGATTTTCTCACCTTCGCTTAAGGCGATATGGATCTGTTGTAGGATCTGTTCGACAACAGGTTTAGTGCTGGCCTGGGACTGTTCAAGCGAAGTGGCGATACGTTGGATAAGTTGTGCTTTGTTCATTGAAACCTCTGAATTCAGCGAAAGAGCAGGAAAGGGGAGTTATAACAAGCTCGGGATCAGATTGAAAGCCTAGGTTTACCAAAGCGGCTTAACTGCTGCTTTATTGTTTAGCGATGATAACTTACCTTATCTCCAGACACTGAAATCACTTTGTCATTAATCAATTGATTTAAGTAGCCTTGGATTGCGATTTGATTACCGTTAATCCCCATATGAGAAGCGATATGGTTACGTAAGGAGTCAACTTTTTTCGGGCGTTTCTCTTTTGGCTTCGAAGTTAAACTATGCAGTAATTTTGCGCTGATATTTTCTACTGTTGCAAGCTTAATATGCTTACAGATACGTCCATTTGCTTTTATATGTGCGATAAGTGGAGCAAAACCATTATCGTTTGAAATGATGTCGAAGGTTACGTTTTCACTCGCAGTGCTCTCATAACATCCGAGATAATATGATAGATGAAAGTCTAGATTATTTGACTGGGTTGCTTTCAGTTGAATAACGATGATTTCAAGTGGCTTGTCATACTTTTTTTCACCAAAATCTATCTTGGGTTGCTTTGCTCCAAGGAATATGATTATTTTTTGGTATATAGAAAGGTCGATTTTTTCTAAATTACCGACGTTTTCATAGTCAATAAATGCCCACTTCACTGTGTATTGCTCCTTATGCGGTAATCTTTTCACTTGCTGTGATGACGCCGACTTGAGTTAACAAGGTTTTATATTTAGCTTAGCTCCCAAGGTAAATCACGTCGTCCATTAACTGATTTCAGAACACCCTCATTCCTTAACTTTTGAGCGGCCCAACGGATATCATATTGCCAAGTGTACAGCAGATCTCCAGAGGATTTTAGCTCAGATTCGTATTTCTCCCAGACATACTTCGATACATCACGAGGTGAGCCTCGTCCTCCTGAGGAATTAAGATATTCTACAATCCATTGTTTCATGCTTTCTCTAGTAGCCATTAGTTTCCTTAATGATTGAAATATTCCAATTATATCGATAGCAGCTGAACATAGATCTTGTGTCAGTTTAAAAGCGAAAAATACAGATTGCTCAAAATAACCTAGCATAACTTATAAATTTTGCTAAATGATTTAAGTACAAACTTTATTGAGGCTTTGGGTTTATTTTTAATGAAATGGAAATATAAGGCATACGCAAATTCTGGAGGTTAAATATAAAATGTTTTTAGCTAAGCGCCCTTGCGGGCGCTGTTAGAGGTGGAGCTAAGTGTAGGAATAATGGCTGGACTTATCGCAGCACTTAAGAAAATAACGTTTCTTCCAATGTGCGCCCTTTCAGCAGCATCTTATATTGCCAATGCTGCTGCTTAAATAGGGCGAGTAGGGCGGTTTCAAACTCATAATGGCGATTTGCCGTGTCATCCAATTGGATAACAAATACATGGGCTTGTTTTGAGGTGATATTCACTACACCGGCTATTTGACTGACGGCTTGGATCAGCGCTTCACTGTCGCAGCTTTCCATGGTGAGGGTGAGGTAATCACTGCCGCTATTGGATGAGCGCATTGAAATCGATTGGCCCAGCTCACCTTTATCTAGATACAGCACTTGGTCACATAGCTTCTCGAGTTCGTCCAAGTTGTGTGAGCTGATCACAAAAGTGGTTGTGGGCGAGAGCGTTCTGACGAGTTCACGGATTTTCTTTGCATTGGCAGGATCGAGTCCTGCGGTTGGCTCATCGAGTAATACCAGTTTAGGCGAGCCGATTAAGGCTTGGGCAATCGCCACTCGTTTACTCATCCCATGGCTTAGGCTCGGTGGCTTTTGCTGCGCCACCTCGGCTAAGTCCACTAAATTCAGCACTCGCAGGGCTTCTTGATTTGCCTGCTTGCTATCCATTCCTTGAAGACGCGCAAAGAAGCTTAACTGGCTGATAATAGTTAAATTAGGATCGAGCGTTGCATCCTGTGGCAGGGCGGCAATTTGCCCTAATAATGCTGGACTATTTGGCGCTTCTCCCAGAATACGCACCGTGCCCGCGCTTGGGGTGAGGTAACCACAAAGTAGGCTAAATAGCGTGGTTTTACCTGCACCGTTAGGGCCGACCAAGGCGATGGGTGCTCCCGATTCGAGGGTTAAGTTAACGTTATTGAGCGCTTTTTTACTGCCATAGTGTTTGGACAGACCTTGGCATTGAATGAGGATCATAGTTGACTCCTTTGGATATAAACGCGGCCAAGGAAGAGGGCGAATGCGGTTTGTAATAGGGGGATTGGTGCGTAGGCAAAACTATTGAGTCCATTGGTGTTAACCATGTTCGACAGTTGAGCGCCCGGCAATATCCATTGTAAGCCTTCAAATAAGCTGGATTGATTACCCAAAATCAATAGTGCAATCGAGACGACAGTCCACAAGATGGTGGCGAGCACCATGGCCTGTCTTGCCGTGTTGGCATAGAGGGACAATAAAGTCATGACCGCGGTAAAGGGTAAAATCACGATAACCAAGTTGATGCCGACCAAGGCACCCGACGTTAATGCGGGTAATAACAAGCCGATATCGCGAGTGAGTGCCAGCGCTATGGTGGCGAGGATAGTCAATAAGATCAGTAGACCTTGGATCAAGATTTGCCCCAAAAAGCGGCCGAAGAGTAGACTGTCTTTGCTGGTTCTTAGGGTATAGAAGCGCAATGTGCCGCGGGTTTTGTCTGAGGAGAACTGATCGGCGGCAATCAAAATACTGAACATGGGAAACAGATACAGCGCAAAGCACCAGAAGATAGCCATTTCCGCCACGGGCCAGTCAAATAGCACATTGAGTGCTTGGCTGCCTAAGAGACCGTCGATCAGATCTTTGATATTGGGCTGCATTAATAGGGTCGAAGCGCCTTGGATGGGGTAGAGCAACAGCATGCCCCACACTAATGCAAAGGCGATCAGGGCGATAATCCCGCGAAGGTTAAATAGAAATTTGCGACATTCAAAGCCAGCGATCAAAAGCATGTTGTTGAATGTACTGGGAGCGTTTGGTGTCATTCGCTGTCTCGTCAGTGAGTGAGCGGACAAACTTTCACGTTAGTCATCATTAAGAGCGACCATTCGCGAAAGTTGTCCGCGGTGCGGTTAGGATAAAGAAGCGATAAGCGAGTCTAACTTATCTTTAAGTTCAGCTACTTGCTCTTCAAGCTGCGTGACTCTCGCTTCCAGTTGTTGTCTATCCAGCTCGTTTAGCGGCTGGGCATCTGCATTTGTGGCACTGGTAAATGACGCGGCGCTGACCTGCTCAGCACCTTGGGAGAATAGCTCAGTGTAACGGCATTCACGCTTACCCGGTTCCCGTGGCAGTTGGGCTAGCACGGGTTTATCTCGCTCCATCAATTGCTTAATGCAGGCTTCCACTTCGAGCACATCTTTAAAGTCATGTAGCCTGTTGCTGCGGGTACGCAACTCCCCCGGCGTTTGTGGGCCGCGAAGCAGCAGCAAGCAGACAATAGCTACCGCCGCGCTGGAAAGTTGTAACTCGCTAAATTCGGTGTTGCAGAATCTGTGCTTGTATTTGACGACTCGGCTACCAAAGCCGGATTGCTCGCTGATTAGTCGCTTTTTATTCAATGAATCGAGGGCGTCTTGAACCTGCGCTTCGCTTAAGTCCAATACGGGATCGCGGCTGGTTTTTTGATTACAGGCGAGGGTCAGGGCATTGAGTGAAAGAGGGTATTGCTCTGGGGTGGTGACTTCTTTTTCAAGTAGACAACCGATAACTCTGGCTTCGTGTAACGTGAGTTCCATATAAGCTCCAAAGAAAAAAGCATGGCTTTGTTATAACAGAGCCATGCTTAATATCCTAGCGCTTGTCGGTAAACTGAGGTTTAAGGCAAACTATTTGTACAAATAAAGCACGAACATGGGGGCAAGAGAGTGCTAAGTCCCGTATTCGGTTGACTATTCTGTCCAATCAGTCTGCTTCAGTCAGGCGTAAGCCATCATCATCGATGCTTAACTTGCCCGCTTTAAACAGGCCGCCAATGCTCTTCTTGAAGGCTTTTTTGCTCATGCCGAGTTGCTCGTAAATCACTTCGGCATCGGTTTTATCGGTCAGCGGTAAGAAGCCACCCGCTTGCTTGAGTTTCACTAAGATAATGTGCGCGTGCTTATCGAGCTCTTGCTTACTGCCTTGCTGCAAGACCAAATCGATTTTGCCATCGCGGCGAACTTGTTTGATAAAACCTTTCACTCTTTGGCCAAAACGCAGCTTTTGGAACACTTCATTTTGGTAAATCACGCCCCAATGTGCATGGTTAATAATGGCTTTGTAGCCTAAATCTGTGGTTCCACCGATATATAAGTCAACCTGTTGACCTACTTCGTACTGGGCTGGAGTTTTATCGAGGAACTTATCAATTTTTGATGAGGCGACAATACGTTCATCCGCGCGGTTAACATGCACGTAAACGAGGTAAGAGCGGCCTTCTTCGATGGGTTTATGCTGCTCGCCAAAGGGTAGCAGCAGATCTTTATCTAATCCCCAGTCTAAAAATGCCCCGTAAGGACCCGTTGCCACGGCTTTCAGATAGGCAAACTCACCGACTTGCGCAAGTGGTCTGCGCGTAGTGGCAATGACGATATCTTCAGAGTCCAGATATAAAAAGACCTCTAGCCAGTCACCGACTTGGCAATCTTTTGGGGTGGCTTTGTTGGGCAGTAACACTTGGCCAAATTCGTGGGCATTTAAATACACACCGAAGCTGACTTGTTTTACCACCTCAAGTTTGCAGGTTTTTCCTATCTGTACCATGTAGCTCTCTATCTATAGATGTCATTCGGCGGTGATTATAACCGCTTTATCCGTAAACGGCAGCTTCCAGTTCGGCTTTTAGGTTTGCACTTTAGGATTAATGGCTTAGTGAGCGTTAAAAATCATGCCGACGCTGCGATTGTTAGCCATTTATTCTGCAAGACTATTAAAAAATATTGAACGTATTAAAAGTAGGATTATTCACTAAGTTATTAATTTATGGAAATTAACCCTACATGGGGATGCCATCCCTGTTAATGGGGTGTTTGTTATATTTTAATGAAAAATATTAAATGAGATTCTTGCTTGCATTCTGTGACATTGCGCGGTTTAATTGCGCCGTTTAACGACTTCGCTCGTTACAGACATGACAAATATTACGTGAGTTGTAATGGTTTTATGGTTCACAGGTCATTAACCGTGTAACGTACAATTTATAATGGTTACATGGGGTTAAGAGGAATTGTTTAGCTAATGCACAAGCATCCATTTTTTGCTCTTTGCCTAAAAGCATCACAATGTCAGCGCTCAATCGTTGTGCCCTATGACGATACCAGCCTTAAACATCTCACGTTAATCCGTATCAATTCTGGCCGCGAAGAAGCCAACAGTCCCCTGTTACAATAATCTTGCCTGTTATTAGGTGCGCTCGGTCTTGCCTAGCCGCTTAATATGTAATGTTGTTCCTTTAGTGTTACCTGTTGTTGTAAACATGCTCGAAACCCTTTTTAATGAATTTGGGGTCTTCGGCTGTGATGCAACGCCTAACGTTAGGGTTTTGAGTGTTTTTTAACCTCAAAGCGCGCTAAGGTTAATGCCATTGGTGAGAAACTTTGGCGATAAAAGGTGATATGAACGAAATCTCCTACCATCGCCAGTGTAATAAGAACCTGGGGTTTCCCCCGGCTGCGTTAAGGAAAAACGCATCAATGTCACCTCTGCTGGGTTGATTTTGCTGCATTAAACAGGGTGAATTCATCCTAATTGTATGTCAGGTAAGTATATGTTTTACCTGGGTTTGTCGAACGGGCGGTCGCGCAAGAATGCAGTGGCCGTTTAACCCATTTTTTTATAGACGGGCTAAATAAAAATGAATGATTGGTCTATTGATGCTGCTCGTGCTGGGTACAACGTTACCCACTGGAGCCAAGGGTTTTATGGGATCAGCGACCAAGGTGAGGTGACAGTGTCGCCGGATCCTAAGAATCCTGATCACAAGATTGGCTTAAATGAGCTAGCAAAAGACATGGTTAAAGCAGGGGTCGCTTTACCTGTATTAGTTCGTTTCCCGCAAATTCTGCACCACAGAGTGAACAGTTTGTGCCAAGCATTCGACCAAGCGATACAAAAATATGAGTATCAGGCGGACTATTTGCTGGTTTACCCCATTAAAGTAAACCAACAAAAAACTGTGGTAGAAGAGATCCTTGCGAGCCAAGCATCAAAAGAAGTTCCACAATTAGGCCTAGAAGCCGGCAGTAAGCCAGAATTAATGGCCGTACTGGCCATGGCGCAGAAAGCCAGTTCAGTGATCGTATGTAACGGTTACAAAGATAACGAGTACATTCGTTTAGCCTTAATTGGTGAAAAGTTAGGCCATAAGGTCTACATCGTTTTAGAAAAACTGTCTGAGCTGAAGATGGTGTTGGCCGAGTCTAAGCGCTTAGGAGTGAAACCTCGCTTAGGTCTACGTGCTCGCCTTGCCTTCCAAGGTAAAGGCAAGTGGCAGGCCAGCGGCGGCGAAAAGTCTAAGTTCGGTTTATCTGCGGCGCAGATTTTAACTGTGGTAGATCAGTTAAAAGAAAACGACATGTTGGATTCGCTGCAGTTATTGCACTTCCATTTAGGTTCGCAAATCGCCAACATCCGCGATATTCGTCAAGGTGTGAGCGAAGCGGCGCGTTTCTACTGTGAATTACGTGAGTTAGGCGCCAGCATTAACTGCTTCGACGTCGGCGGTGGTTTAGCGGTGGATTACGACGGCACCCGTAGCCAAAGTAACAACTCAATGAACTATGGTTTAAGCGAATACGCGAACAACATTGTGAACGTGCTTACCGATATCTGTAATGAATACGAACAACCAATGCCACGTATTATTTCAGAATCTGGCCGTCACTTAACGGCGCACCATGCCGTGTTGATCACCGATGTGATTGGTACTGAAGCCTATCAGGTAGAAGAAATCCAGCCGCCAGCGGAGGAGTCGCCACAACTGCTGCACAACATGTGGCAATCTTGGACCGAGATCAGCGGCCGCGCCGATCAACGTGCACTGATTGAGATTTACCACGATAGCCAAAGTGACCTGCAAGAAGCGCAATCGCTATTTGCTTTAGGTCAATTAAGCTTGGCGGAACGTGCCTGGGCTGAGCAAGCTAACCTGCGTGTATGTCACGAAGTTCAAGGTTTGTTAAGCACTAAAAACCGTTACCACAGACCTATTATCGATGAGTTAAACGAAAAGTTAGCCGATAAGTTCTTCGTTAACTTCTCCTTATTCCAATCGTTACCGGATGCTTGGGGTATCGATCAGGTGTTCCCTGTGCTGCCATTGTCTGGTTTAGACAAAGCGCCAGAGCGCCGCGCCGTGATGCTGGACATCACCTGTGACTCTGACGGTATTGTTGACCAATACGTAGATGGCCAAGGGATTGAAACCACGCTGCCCGTTCCGGCTTGGAGCGCTGAAAGTCCTTATCTGATGGGCTTCTTTATGGTTGGTGCTTATCAAGAGATTTTAGGTGATATGCACAACCTGTTTGGTGATACCAACTCTGCGGTGGTGAGCATCGAAGAGAACGGTATGACCAACATTGAGTCGGTCCTTGCCGGTGATACGGTTGCTGACGTACTGCGCTATGTTAACTTAGATGCCGTTGACTTTATGCGTACTTACGAAGAGTTAGTGAATCAGCACATTGCCGAAGACGAACGCGCTCAAATTTTAGAAGAATTACAAGTGGGCCTAAAAGGCTACACTTATTTAGAAGATTTTTCTTAATATTGAGTGTGTTAAAAAAGTCAGCCTAGGGACACTTAGGCTGACTTTTGTTTTTTATAGCCCGTATTTTTTGCTCGCGAGTTGCATAGCTGTCACCTTGTAAAAGCAAGCACGGTGGTTTTATTGCGGCGTCAGTCGTGTAAAAATAGCCGCGCGAAATTGATGGGTCACTAGTCTTAAAATGCGTGCGTTCACTTAAGTCAGCGTTGCCAGCGAACCATTAATGACTGTTATATCAATAGATGCCCAAATACAGGGATAAGATGAGGCGAACGGTTTGATGTTTTTTGAAGGCGCGGAAAAAAAGCTTGAGATCAGACTCACTCCCAAGATGGCGTCATTGCGCCAACGTGAGTACGGCTTTTGGTCAACTTTAGTGGCCTGCGCCAATGCGGAAATCCTGTCCACAATCAGTAATCATGCCTGCGATGCCTATCTGCTGAGTGAATCCAGTCTGTTCGTTTGGGATGATAAGATTCTGCTGCTCACCTGCGGAAATAGCACGCTGGTTGATGCCGCCTGCCATTTTATCAACGCCTTAGGCGTGGAACACATCGCCGCGCTCTGTTATCAGCGCAAGAATGAATACCAAGCTGAGCTACAAAGCACGAGCTTTGCGGACGATATCGCTAAGTTGCGAACTATGATTCCCGGGAAAGCCTTTCGAGTGGGCCACTTAGATTCACATCATCACTATTTGTTTTGTAGTGACAATCAGTTTTGTCCTGGCGATCTGTTTTGTACAGATAGCCAAGTTATGCCCTCAACCGAGACTTGCCTTGAACTGATGATGTACCACATCCGTGGCGAGCTTGCCGATTATCTCAAGCTGCCAACACAAACCGAGCAGGGGATTTATCAGCGGCTTGGATTTCAGCAACTCTTTCCCGATTTTCAGTTTGATATGCATTGTTTTCAGCCTGCTGGTTTTTCGTTGAATGCGATACGCGGGACTGACTATGTTACCTTGCATATCACCCCATCGATGGGGCAAGGGGAGCATTCCTATGTGAGCTTCGAGACTAATCTCGATATAGCGACTTACCCCCATCCCGTTGTGGCGCGATTAATCAATGGATTCTCCCCAACGAGTTGGGATTTGATTGGTTTTAATCAGCCTATCGTTACCGAAGGATTCCCTGCTCATCTGTGTCTAGGCCAAGCCGTGGTCACCACAGCATCAGGTGGGGAGATTATTTTTAGTCATTATCAACAACTCGAAACCCAAGTGTTACAGCCCGAGTTTATGTAGTGGCAGACTCTGGTGAGCTCGCCATTGCTGCTTGAGTCCATCTTTTTACCACGCTTAAGCGCTGGATTATCAATAAAAAGCTAAGGTTAACGGCCTTGGCTTTTTTATTGACGGCGTAATAACAGAGCAGCGAATTGCGAGTAAGGCATGGTAAACTTGCATTATCAGCGGATTGCACCGATGGCAATCATTGTGCGCTTGTAAAAGGAAACCCTATGACAGATCTCAGTGATATTCGCCGCGAATACACCAAAGGCGGTCTAAGACGCGCCGATTTACCCCAAAATCCCATGCAGCTATTCGAGTTATGGATGACGCAAGCTCGCGATGCCGAGCTGAGCGATCCCACGGCGATGTGTGTTGCCACTGTCGATGAGCATGGTCAGCCCTATCAGCGAATTGTGCTATTAAAACGCTTCGATGACTCGGGATTTGTGTTCTTCACTAACCTAGGTAGCCGAAAAGCGCAGCAGATCGCAGCCAATAATAAGGTGAGTCTGCATTTCCCTTGGCATCCGATTGAACGCCAAGTATCGATTCTCGGTGAGGCGCAGCCACTCTCTACCGCCGAAGTGCTGAAATACTTTATGACCCGTCCTAAGGATAGCCAGATAGCCGCTTGGGTGTCACAGCAGTCGAGTAAGCTGAGCGCGCGACAAGTGCTCGAAGGTAAGTTCTTTGAAATGAAAGCCAAATTTGCCAAGGGCGATGTGCCCTTACCGAGTTTTTGGGGCGGCTACTTAGTCAAACCCTCGAGCATCGAGTTTTGGCAGGGCGGGGAGCACAGACTGCACGATCGTTTTCTCTATACTCGCCAAGCGGATGAATGGGTCATTGACCGTTTAGCACCTTAATGGTCTTTAGGAGCGTAAGCGTGGGACAGTATAAGATTTGGGTCGATGCCGATGCCTGCCCAAACCCGATTAAAGAGATTTTATTTCGCGCGGCTGAGCGTAAGTCGCTGCCGCTAGTGCTGGTGGCGAACCAAATGCTGCGGGTGCCACCATCGCCTTATATCAGCCAAGTGCGTGTTGGTTCAGGTTTTGATGTGGCAGATCAATACATTGTCGACCATGTTGAGGCTACGCATTTAGTGATCACCGCCGATATCCCGTTGGCGGCGCAAGTGATTGAAAAGGGCGCGCTGGCGCTTAATCCCCGCGGCGAACTCTACACTACGGACAATATTCGCCAAAAACTGACGATGCGCGATTTTATGGAAGATTTACGTTCATCGGGCGTGCATACCGGTGGCCCTGATGCCTTATCGGCTGCGGATAAACAGGCTTTTGCCAATAGTTTAGATAAGTGGCTGGTGCGAGTTTAACGATAGTTAACTAGTCGCTAAACAAGAAAAAGAGTATCTTTAGCGAGACTTAGGTGATCTTTATCACAGATTTTCTAAGGATACGGCGGGGACTTCTGTGTCACAGGGGGACCGCCTTGCCTTAACTCTCACTGATTGAGGATGGATACGATGAAAAAATGGATAGGAATTGCAGCATTATCGACGCTGGTTAGTTTTAGCTGTGCGGCCCAGTGGCAAGTAATGGAGCAGGACTCTCGAGTCAGCTTCGTGTCGGTAAAAAAGGGTGATATCGCTGAGGTTCATCACTTTAAGCAACTCAATGGTGTCCTTAAGGATAATGGTCAATTTGAATTAACCATTCCCCTGATGAGTGTGGCGACTGGTATCGATGTGCGCGATGAGCGTATGCAAAACCTGTTGTTTGAAGTGTCCTTGTATCCCGAGTTGAAGTTAAGCTCGCAGGTGGATACCAAGATGTTGAAAGATCTAGCCGTCGGTGAGACTAAAGTTGCCGACATCGATGGAAAAATTTCCCTCCATGGAAAGCAACAAACGAAAACTTTTTCGGTAATTTTAACCAAAGTATCTGATAATAAACTGATGGTTAGCAGTTTTCAGCCGATAATAGTCAATGCTAACGAGTTCGATTTGGTCTCGGGTGTGGATAAATTGCGTGATATTGCAGGTTTATCTAGTATTAGCCAAGCCGTTCCTGTGTCGTTTGTACTAACCTTAACAAAGTAACAGCGATAAGATTGGTTTAGATCAATACGTCAGCTCTCCTGTTCGCGATATGGTTAGCGAGTGGCTGACGTGTAAATCTTTATATCGACCACTTTAGATGTGGGTTTTGTTTTTTCAGTGTCGCCTTTGGCGATAGATTTTGGTGTGTGAAGGGTAAAAAATGGTCACAGATAAAGACGGTTACATGCATTTGATCCAGTATTTGACTGAGCATCTTGGCTTGTTCGAAACGCCCGATACCCAAAATGTGTCCGACGATACTGTGATGGAGTTGTTCGAAGAGCAATTATCCGCACAGATTATTATGGTCTGCGGTCAAAATCCTTCCCTCTCTTTTGCCGAACGAAACACCATTATCCGTGAGGTCGATGCGATTGTGTACGATCTTGAGGAAATCTTAGCCTCAGTGGCGAATCATAGAGCCACGCCAGAGCAAACGCTGTTTATCACCGAGTTTTCTGGCCTTATCAAGAATTTATTCGATCAAGAAATCGCGAAAATTCAAGTCCATGTGTAATACCTTCGCTTAAGCTTAACCTTAGGATTAACCTCATCTTTTGGGTTAGTCCTATCCGTTTGTTTGTTAGCTAGTTAGTTACTTTGTCTGTTATCCCTCATCATTTCTTCACTTTTAATGTGTTACTTCGGCCTGTGGGTTGTTTGGGCACCAGTCGATGCTTTTCGTGCAGGCTCTGAAGGTGTGAAGTCAATGGGGCTTGTCTTATCGCGCAATGCTTACGCAAGTCTTGCGAACCTTACAATCTCATCTCGTAATTACCTGCCATCGCATCAGTTTCCCGCAAGTTTGAGTAAAATAATTCCCACTTTTCAAGCATCTTCATTTACAGGGTATATCTTTACTCTATAGCCGTATTTTCTCGTGCGATATCAAGGGAGATGCATAATGCTAACCATACGTCCAAGCTATGCCGAAGATATGCTGACCATTGTGGTGTCGGGTCAAGTCACCTATGGGGATATCGAAGCCTTACTGCTTCCCGCGATTGAGGCCAAGTTGCAGGATCATGCGAGTCTTCGTTTATGGTACGAGTTCAGCCCCGACTTTATTGGCATTACCGTGGGTGCACTCTGGGATGATGCTTTACTCAGTGTGTTTCATTTTAGTGATTTTTCGCGGGTGGTGATGATTGCTGACATGCAAAGCCTAGGAGCTATGGTCAATACACTGGCTTTTATGTTGCCCTGCCCGGTAAAGGTTTTTAGTGAACATGAGCGCGGGCTGGCGAAAGCTTGGTTAGACGAAGCGAAAGTGGCAGAGGTGTAACGGCTGTAACCATTGTGTGTTAACTTGTGACTACTCCTTGTTTTTTCATTGACTTAAATGCTGTATTTGCCCTCAGCTTAGTGTTTTTCGGCTCTTTTCCTTCGCTTTTGTGCTATCACTAGCCCCCTACATCGACCTAGGTGATGGGCTCAATGCTGTATGCTCGTCATCGTTCAGATAAGGAGTGAGGATGTTACAACATCAGAGTGTCGGTCGCTGCACCACATTATTGCTAGGCGCCATTATCGCAAGTTTGAGCCTTGCAGGTTGCGGTAAAGTCAGTGAAGAGGTGCAAACGCCTGCGCAGAGCGCTGTATCTACTGACACTAAGGCGATTATTGGTCAATCAGAGAAGATGCGCCTATTGGCCGCACAACTGGATTTTCAGGCAAGAATTGATACGGGGGCGGCGAACACCTCATTACATGCCATCGATCTGCAAGTTGAAGGCGGTGCATCCGACAAGATGCAGGATAACATTGGTAAGACACTGCATTTTACCACCGAAAACGAGGCGGGCGAGCAGCGGCGCTTAGCGGCGAAAATCCTAAAGACCACCACAGTGAATAACGCTCAAGGCAGTGAAGTCCGCTATTTGGTCGAGTTAGACATTGGTTTTGAGGGCCAACACCGTCTGGTTGCCGTTAACCTACGTGACCGAAGCCATATGGATTACAAGTTACTGATCGGGCGTAATTGGTTAGCGGGCCGTTATGTTGTCGATGTGGCCGAGAAACGTCTTATTGGCCCGACAGCGTTAATCAAAGTGAAAGAGGCCGGGCTGACCTTTAAAACGCGCATCGATACGGGGGCGGTTGAAAACTCCCTGCATGCGATTGATCTCAAGATTGACGATGAAGATCCTATCAATATGGATAACAACATCGGCAAGTGGCTTAATTTCACTACCGAAAATGAGCGTGGAGAGGAAAAGCGGTTAAGGGCACGGATTGTCGATACTTCGCTTATCCGTAACGCGCAGGGGAGTGAAGTGCGTTATATGGTCGAATTGACCTTAGGCGAACCGGGACATGAGTATCCCGTCAAAGTGAACCTTAAGGACCGCAGTCAAATGTCCAATAAACTTTTAATTGGCCGTAATTGGTTACAGGGCCATTATCTGGTGGATGTGACCCTCGATAAGTCTAGCGACTAGTTTGTTTCAATGGGCTTGCACTTAGCCGTGGCTATACCGCAGCTAATGGCCAGTGGCACTCAATCAGAGTGCCACGATTGAGCTCACTCTCTACCTTAAGCTCGCCATGTAACTCTTCTTTTATCCATAGATTAATGCAAGTCAGTGTGCCAATACATTGGTTTTGTTGCATTTCTTGTTTTAGTTGCTCAAGGTGCGCGACTGATATCCCTACACCATTGTCCTTAAGCTGCATCTGAAACTCGCCGTCTTTCTTTTCAAGCGTTAATGCTAAGGTTCTGTTTTGAATATGCTCTTTAAAGGCATGATGCAAGGTGTTGTTGATAAGCCGATAGAAAAACTGCAAATATTGCCAAGCATTGCCATCGACTACTAATTGCTCGTCGCATTCTAGCTTGACTTTAACCTGAGTTTTCAGCAGTTGTGGCTGTAATAAGCTCAATAATTGATTGATAAACTGAGCTAAATGCAGCGGGCGTATCTCACTATGCTGATCGGTAAACAGCTGCGATATGTGCCTGAGTCTGGCCGCTTGTTGGCTCATCAATTGCACCACTTGGGCTTGATGGCTGTCATCATCCTTGTGGCGCACTTGGCAGATTTGTGCGAGGAGTTTGTCCTGCTCTTGCATCATTTGGCTCATGACGTCGGCTAGGAAATTCTGCATCAGTTTCTGACTTTGTTGTTTGCTCAAGTTGAGTTGGATTTGCTGATTGATCTCAGCTTGAATCGCCGCGAGCTGTTCCCTGAGCTGGCTATTTTCTTGCTGCGAGAGTTGGGTCTTGCGCTGCTCATCTTTTAGCTGGGCTAATTGCGATTGCAGCAGCTTTTCTTGTTCTTTTTCTTGGCGTTTTTTCAAGTCCACATTAAAGCCAATGGCACCGACACCCATGGAGTTATCCTCATCGTCGCGAATATCAAATTTACTCATTTGATAAATAACCTCACCGCGGAGGGAGGGAATGGCTTCTTCGAAATGCAGGGCATCGTGGCTATGGGTGACCCTTTGGTCGTTCTGTTGATACTGTTGGGCGAGTGAGTTTTGGAACAGATCAAAGTCGGTGGCGCCGATGATCTTGCGCCGCTCAATCCCTAAGACTTCGCAGTATTTGTTGTTCACTAAGGTATATCTGCCGTTTAAGTCTTTGATGTAAATGATGGTGGATGAGAAATCGAGTAAGGATCTTAATTGTTCCTTACGTTGATTTAACTCCTGCTGAAAATGCTGTTGAGTCAGTAATTGCTGCTCAAGGGCGAGATTACTGGCATCTAGACTGGCCATGGCGACTTCAAGCTGTTGGGTGCGGGATAAAAAGCTTTTCGCCAGTAGGCCGACCTCATCGTGCCGCTCCTTGGCTTTTAATTCGATAGAGGCCGAATCATTGCGTTTGAGTGCCTGCACCATCTCCATAATGGGGGCGATAATTAATCTATGCTGCAATAAAAACAGCAGGATAAGGCCGAGCATCTGAATTAATACTAGGGAGAGGCCGACTTTTTCGATCAGTTTTTTGGCCGTGTCCTGTAATGGGGCGATGGGCGTGACGACCAGAATTTTCCAGTAGGTGTGGGGCATTAAAAACACAGACACCAGTGAGGGCCCCTTGAGGATAGGGTCCATAGTCAATGAGACCGAGGCGATTCGTCTAGGTGTTAAGAACTGGTTTTTGGCATTGTCATTGACGATGGCGGAGAGCATCTGCCGTTCCCCATCGTTGCTTAGACGGGTGAGGTTATCCATTTGCTCTTGGGTAAATACGCGCTCAGCCACGGCTTGTTCGATAAAACTGCGGTCGGCTAAGTGCAGTGCCGAGGCGATGGGGCTAAAGGCCGTCTCGGTTTTTGCCAACTCATCGAAGTCTTGTAGGGCATGGGTGGTACTGTGGGAAGATTGTGGCAGATTGTCACTATTTGGGGAGGCCAAGATTTGGTTTTGATGGTCTAGGGCTATCACGTAGCCACTGACATCGAGCATGGTATTGCGTAGGAGCTGATTGAGTTTTTCAAGGCTGATGTCGGTCGTGGCGGCTCCAATAAACTGATGATCCATCCACATGGCACCCGATGCGGTCACCATAGGCTCATGGGTGGTAGGGTCGACATAGGATTTAGACCAAAATATTTTTCCTACGGGAAAATAGCGGGTCGGCCGATACCATTCTTCGGTGTGGTAGCTTGGAAAACTATCATCGTTATAGCTATTGATGGCGACTAATTCGCCGTGAATATTGTGCGACCAAAATAAGCTGTCGCGAAACTTTTGCCGGTCAAATGCCCCTGGCTCGGGCCAAATCCCGCCACCTGAAATAATCGCCTTTTGATTTTCAATCGAGAGTAATACCGGAATGCTCTTACTGAGCTGCTCGGGTTCGTAACGATATAGCATGGCGATTTGACTGATGGCATTGACCTGATTTTCCACTTGAGAGGTCATTTCCTGCAATTTAGCAATGATGATTTGGCCATGGTTTTGATTGAGTAGGGTTTGTTGCTCGCTGATCTGTTGGGTCTGAATGTTGAGAATGACCCACGCCGTGCTGAAGATCAGTATGCTGGCGATCAGCAGTTGGATCAGGCTGAGTTTAAACGGCAGGCTCTTTTGCCAGTGGGTTAACGGTGCTTGAGGCTCAATGAGAGGCCGTTTATCCATGTTCTACGCGTTCCAAATGCCGTTATCATGGAGCCAGTTTAGCGTTTTTTGGTCTATTTGCCATTGGCTTAAATCAAAGTTCACTGAGTGTTTTCGGTGAGAAAGATTGACAGCTATAGCTAAAAATAAGGCAGACCTTAGTCTGCCTTAGCAAGATTATTTGTAGAGCGAAGGTTTATTCGAGCCGCTCAGGATGGGCACAATAAACAGTAACAGTGCGACCAGATAACCACTAAAGGCTACCACCATCCACTCGGCCATGGTGACGCCCATAAACTGCCATGGCACATCGGTACACATTCCCGTTGGCAACATCACGGATGGGAACCATTCATGGAGTGGCATCCAAGCTGGAAATTCGGGTAAAAATGAGCAAGTCGAGAAGGGCGAAGGGTTATTTTGCATATCGACTAAGGCTAACGCCAGTTTTAGTCCCCAGGTTGCGCTGACGGCCCAGCCAAGGGCGCCTAAAATGCGAACGATGCGGTACTTAGGCGCTGTCATACCTATCAGTCCTGCCGCCAAAATGCCAAATACGGCGAGACGCTGGTAGATACACATGACGCAGGGATCTAACTTCATCACGTATTGGAAATACAAGGCGGCCGCTTCGAGGGCAATCGCAGAGCCGGTGAGAATGAACCAAGATGCGCGGGAATGGGCAAAGCGAGTGAGTGCTGTCAAAAATGAACTCCATATCAATAAAAAACGCCCTCGAAAGTAGGGCGTTTTTTTGACTGTACTGAACTCATAAAGTTCAGTCAACTCCGATATTTATGTTAGTGACCTGTCGCAGGCGCTAACGCTTCTTTAACACTGTGGTGCAGTATCGCATGGGAGTCGTAGAAGTACTGGGTCATCTGCTCTAAGAAGCCCGATTCGATGGCCATCACACCCACAATCGATAACACGATAGTGTAAGGCAATGCCATCCACACCATTCTGCCGTAGGATAAACGGATCAGCGGGGCAAGGGCAGAGGTCAATAAGAACAGGAACGCGGCTTGACCGTTTGGTGTCGCCACCGAAGGTAAGTTAGTACCAGTGTTAATCGCAACCGCTAACAGGTCGAATTGATCGCGGGTAATTTGACCGTTAATCAATGCGGCTTTGACTTCGTTAATGTAAACCGTGCCCACAAACACGTTATCACTGACCATAGAGAGCAACCCGTTAGCGATATAGAAGATCACTAATTGGGTGTTACCTTCATGGTTCAGTGCCCATTGGATCACTGGGCCAAACAGCTGTTGGTCGATGATTACTGCCACAACTGCAAAGAACACTGCTAACAACGCCGTAAAGGGCAGGGCTTCTTCGAAGGCTTTACCTAGCGCATGCTCATCGGTAATACCATTAAAGGCTGTGGTTAAGATGATCACAGACAGACCAATCAAGCCTACAGACGCTAAGTGCAGCGCCAGACCCGCAATCAACCAAACACCGACAAAGGCTTGGATAACCAGCTTCATTTTGTCTTTATTGGTACGACGGGCATCTTCATAGGCGGCGTAATCACACAGGATTTTATGCACCGCATCCGGCAGTTGGGCGCCATAACCAAACCAACGGAACTTTTCGACCACAAAGCAGGTGAGGATACCCGCGAACAATACGGGTACAGTCACAGGTGACATGCGGATCGCAAACTCACCAAATTGCCAGTTTGCTTGGGCTGCAATGATTAAGTTTTGTGGCTCACCCACCATAGTACACACACCACCTAATGCGGTACCAACACCGGCGTGCATCAATAGGTTACGTAGGAAACCACGGAAAGACTCGAGCTCGTCTTCATTGAGCTGGTTTTCACCCTCATCATTTTTGCCTTCGGAGGTATGGTCATGATCGGCCGAGAAATCTTTACCTGAAGCAACTTTGTGATAGATAGAGTAAAAACCGACTGCCACGGTAATAATCACGGCGATAACGGTTAAAGCATCTAAGAAGGCGGATAAGAAGGCAGAAGCCAAACAGAATAGTAAAGACACTAAGATTTTCGAGCGTACTTTAGTGATCATCTTAGTGAACACGAACAGCAGCAGCTGTTTCATGAAGTAAATGCCGGCCACCATAAACACCAGCAGTAACAATACTTCAAGGTTCGCTTCAATTTCGTGCAGTACTTGGCTGGCAGAGGTCATCCCGATGGCGACAGCTTCAATCGCTAATAAACCACCGGGTTGTAATGGGTAGCATTTCAGCGCCATTGCCAAGGTAAAAATAAATTCAAGCACTAATACCCAACCAGCCACAAAGGGGCTGACATAGAAAAAGAGTATTGGATTGATTATTAAAAACGACAGTATTGCGATCTTGTACCACTTAGGAGAATTCCCTAAGAAGTTCCCAATAAACGCCTGACTCATTGTCATCGGCATGGCATCCTCTCTTCTAATTATCTTTTAAAATTGCACAGGTTATTGTTTCTGGCATTTGTTTTAGAAAATCAGTCTAGCCTAAAGAGAATGCTAATGTAACGAGATACTGAAACCCAGATTTCAAAAAGCGGAGCTAATCGGCAAAATTGGCACAATTGCTGTTGATTAATGTCTTTTTTTTGAACATTTCTGTGACAATTGTACGGTGATTTTAAGGTGAGCCTCAGTCAATGGTTTCCATTTTTTACCGCTCTGGTATGATCAGTGACCATTATAAAGCACAACAACTGGAAAAGTGGGCTGATGATTATCAATGCCAAAGGACCTGCAAGTTTTGCAGAGAAGTATATTGTAAGATCGATTTGGGAAAATAAGTTTCCCCCAGGGTCCATTTTACCGGCTGAACGTGAGCTTTCTGAATTAATTGGCGTAACACGCACCACCCTGCGTGAAGTGCTGCAACGCTTAGCCCGTGATGGTTGGTTGAAAATTCAACATGGTAAACCGACTCGGGTGAACAATTTTTGGGAAACCTCGGGCCTTAACATTCTTGAGACCATAGCGGATCTCAACCCGGAAGGCTTCCCTGTGCTGGTGGACCAATTGCTGTCGGCTCGCACCAATGTGAGTGCGATTTATTTTCGCGGTGCGCTGCGTAACAGCCCAGATACAGCGGTGGAAGTCCTCGGACAAATTCACCAATTAGAAGACACGGCCGAATCCTTCGCCGAGTATGACTACCTGTTGCACCACACCTTAGCCTTCTCTTCAGGCAATCCGCTGTACGTGTTGATCTTAAATGGCTTTAAAGGTCTGTATAGCCGAGTCGGTCGTTACTATTTCAGTAGCCCAGAGGCGCGCCAGTTAGCGTTGAACTTCTATAAAGAACTCGAAATATTAGCCAAAGCTAAAAACTATATCGATGTGCCCGCATTAATGCGTACCTACGGTATTAACAGCGGCAAAATGTGGTTGCAATTGCGTGACGATATGCCAACCTCGATTGCCCAGCAGGACGGCAATTCATAAGTTTCGATTCCGAAGCTTACATGTGGCAAGTTAGCTGTTTTAAGTCGGATTAAATAAAAAGCCGTTTCATTGAGAAACGGCTTTTTGCTTTTTCATCAAACTGATATTTAGTCGGCCTTGGGTTGCTCTGGGCAGGAGGCTAACAAGGTCACGCTGGTATCGGCATTTAACTGCTCAAGGCTGACGGTAAAGCCCCAGAGTCGATGCAGATGCTTTAACACTTCCTTATAGGTGCTGGCGAGCGGGATATCATTACTGGGGACATACCTTAAAGTTAAGGAGCGGTCGCCGTTTATCTCAACGTTATGTACTTGAATATTAGGCTCAATATTCGACAAATTGTACTGCTGCGAGAGTAGATTGCGAATGTCTTGATAACCCTGCTCATCGTGAATGGCCGATACGGACAGATAATTGCGTTTCTCATCATCGTGGATGCCAAACAGTTTGAACTGACGGATCACCCTCGGCGACAGATATTGGCTAATAAAACTTTCATCCTTAAAGTTTTGCATCGCAAAATGTAAGGTATCGAGCCAATTACTGCCCGCAATGTCCGGAAACCAGGCTTTGTCTTCCTCGGTCGGATTCTCACACATGCGCCGAATATCGGTAAACATCGCAAACCCGAGGGCATAGGGATTAATACCGCTGTAGTAACGGCTGTTATATTCGGGTTGGGCGACAACGCCAGTATGGCTCTGCAAGAACTCCATCATAAAGCGGTCGGTGACCACGCCATCATCATATAGATGATTCAAAATGGTGTAATGCCAGAAGGTTGCCCAGCCTTCATTCATCACTTGTGTTTGTTTTTGAGGATAAAAGTACTGCGCCATCTTACGCACGATTCGGATAATCTCCCGCTGCCATGATTCCAGCAATGGCGCATTTTTTTCAATAAAATACAGAATATTTTCCTGCGGCTCGGCGGGAAAACGGCGCTTAGTGGTCGAGGGTTGCTGCTGTTGATGGGTGGGAATGGTGCGCCACAAATCGTTCACTTGGCTTTGCAGGTAGGCCTCGCGGTCTTTTTGCCTTGCTTGTTCTTCCCTAAAGGAGATTTCCGATGGGCGTTTGTAGCGGTCGACACCGTAATTCATCAGAGCGTGGCAAGAATCGATGATGCTTTCAACTTGCTCGACACCGTATTTTTGCTCGCAATCACTGATGTAGTTTTTGGCAAACACCAAGTAGTCGATAATCGAGCTTGCATCCGTCCATGTCTTAAATAAGTAATTGTTTTTAAAGAAACTATTATGGCCAAAACAGGCATGGGCCATCACCAATGCCTGCATGGTGATGGTGTTTTCTTCCATTAAATAAGCGATACAAGGGTTGGAGTTAATCACAATTTCGTAGGCGAGCCCCATTTGCCCACGCTTGTAGCCCTGTTCGGTTTCGATAAAACGTTTGCCGAAGGACCAATGGGTATAGCCAATGGGCATGCCAATGCCAGCATAGGCATCCATCATCTGTTCGGCGGTGATGATTTCGATTTGATTGGGGTAGGCGTTCAGTTTGTAAATGGCCGCCACCCGCTCAATCTCTTTTAGATAACTTTGTAACAGCTCAAAGCTCCAGTCGGGACCGTCGCTCAAGGCTGTACGTGTTTTTGCTTCTTTTATCCCCATAGAGCCCCCTTAAACCGCCTGCTTTTTAAATAATTCTCTAAATACAGGGTAGATATCTTCGGCTTGACGAATATGTTGCACCGCTATGTTGTCGTAGTGTTGTTGTAGGGATTCGTATTCGCGCCACAGGGTTTGGTGCGCACGATTGGTGATTTCGATATAGCTAAAATAGCGCACTAGCGGCAGGATTTTTTGCTCCAATAATTGTCGACAGGTGGGAGAGTCATCGGCCCAGTTATCACCGTCAGAGGCTTGTGCAGCATAGATATTCCACTCATCGGCAGGGTAGCGAGCCTGCTGAATTTCGTGCATTAATTTCAATGCACTTGAGACAATCGTGCCGCCGGTTTCTTGGGAGTAGAAGAACTCATGTTCGTCCACTTCCTTCGCTTGGGTATGGTGGCGGATATAGACCACCTCGAGGTTTTTGTAGGTACGGGTGAGAAACAAGTACAGCAAGATATAGAAACGTTTCGCCATATCTTTTGTTGCTTGGTCCATCGAGCCTGAGACGTCCATTAAGCAGAACATGACCGCTTGGCTTGAGGGCACCTCGCGCCTTGCAAAGTTGTTGAAACGTAAGTCAAAGGTATCGATAAAGGGAACTTTAGCAATCTTCTGCTTGAGCGCCTCGATTTGGGCTTTCAAATCCAAAATCAGCTCGGCTTTAGTGCCTGGAATATTTTCAAGCTCTGCCAGTTCCAGCTCTAACTCTTTGAGCAATTTCTTTTTACTTGCCGACATGGCAATGCGGCGCGCCAAGGAGGAACGCAGTGAGCGCACAATATTGATATTGGCTGGTACACCATCATTGGTGAAACCCGCACGGTAGATTTGATACTCGACGAGCTTGTTTAAGCGATTCTTCTGCAGATTCGGCAATTCTAAATCCTCAAAGAGCAGCTCTAGGTATTCATCCTTTGAGATTTCAAACACAAAGTCGTCATTCCCTTCGCCCGAATCCGAGGCATCGCCTTTGCCCGCACCGCCGCCAGCGCCACCTTGGGGTCTGTCGATTTTATCGCCGCGGGTGAATTGATCATTGCCTGGGTGGACTCTGTCTCTTACGCCTCCTTTGCCTTGATGGAACATAGGTTCACTGATATCCCGTGTGGGAATACTGATTTTTTCGCCTTTATCTACATCCGTTACACTGCGACGCGTGACGGCATCGCTGACGGCTTTTTTGATTTGTTGCTTATATCGGTTGATAAAGCGTTGGCGGTTGACTGTACTTTTTCCTTTCGCATTCAACCGTCTATCGATAAAGTTCGCCATACGCACCTCCCAAACCCCAGCGAAGGCTTTGGCAACACCAAAGCCTCGTTTTTAGTGAGCGCAAGTTAAGAGGATTTACGAACCCGTAAATACCACTCAGACAGGAGTCTGACTTGTTTTTTGGTATAGCCTTTCTCCATCATTCGATTGACAAAATCATCGTGTTTACGTTGATCGTCAGTCGAGGTTTTGGCGTTAAAGGAAATCACCGGGAGTAGATCCTCTGTATTTGAGAACATTTTCTTCTCAATCACAGTGCGTAGTTTTTCGTAGCTGGTCCAGAGTGGATTGTTGCCCTCATGGCTTGCGCGGGCGCGCAGGACAAAGTTAACGATCTCATTACGGAAATCTTTAGGATTGCTGATCCCCGCAGGTTTTTCGATTTTCTCCAGTTCGGCATTGAGTGCGGAGCGGTCAAACAATTGGCCGGTTTCGGGGTCACGGTATTCCTGATCTTGGATCCAGAAATCGGCATAGGTGACATAACGGTCGAAGATATTTTGGCCGTATTCAGAGTAGGACTCTAAGTACGCGGTTTGAATTTCCTTACCGATAAATTCGACGTATTTAGGGATTAAATAGCCTTTTAAGAACTCCAGATAACGTTCGGCGGTATCGCCGGGGAATTGTTCCTGCTCGATTTGGCGCTCGAGTACATAGAACAAATGTACAGGGTTAGCGGCAATCTCTGAGTGGTCAAAGTTAAATACCCGCGACAGGATCTTGAACGCGAAACGGGTAGAAAGACCGTTCATGCCTTCATCAACACCGGCGTAGTCGCGGTACTCTTGGTAGGATTTGGCCTTAGGATCGGTATCTTTAAGGCTCTCACCATCGTAGACCCGCATCTTAGAGTAGATGGAGGAGTTTTCAGGTGTTTTGATCCTCGAGAGCACACTAAATTGCGCTAGGGTTTCTAAGGTGCCAGGTGCACAAGGTGCTTGGGACAGCTCGGAGTTTTGCAGTAATTTTTTGTAAATCTGCAATTCTTCCGATACCCGCAGGCAATAGGGCACTTTGACGATATAAACCCTGTCGAGAAACGCTTCGTTGTTCTTGTTGTTTTTGAAGGTTGACCATTCTGACTCGTTAGAGTGCGCTAAAATGATACCGCTATAGGGCAGCGCGGATAAGCCTTCTGTGCCGTTATAGTTACCTTCTTGGGTGGCGGTGAGCAGTGGGTGTAGCACCTTAATGGGCGCCTTGAACATTTCCACGAACTCCATCATCCCTTGGTTTGCCCGGCAGAGTGCACCCGAATAGGCATAGGCATCGGCATCGTCTTGCGAGAAATGTTCTAGCTGACGAATATCGACCTTACCCACCAAGGAGGAAATATCTTGGTTGTTTTCATCCCCAGGCTCGGTTTTGGCAATCGCCAATTGATCGAGGATAGAGGGGTAGACCTTGACCACACGGAATTTTGAAATATCGCCGCCAAACTCGTGCAGACGTTTTACCGCCCAAGGCGACATAATGGTTTTTAAATAACGAGTGGGAATATTAAACTCATCCCGCAGCAGCTGGCCGTCTTCTTCGACATCAAAGAGACAGAAGGGGTGATCATTCACCGGGCTTCTTACGCCATTGGCGCTTAAAATGTAGATAGGCACTTTTTGCATCAAGGCTTTGAGTTTTTCCGCCAATGATGACTTACCGCCACCCACAGGGCCGAGTAAGTACAAGATTTGCTTCGATTCTTCTAAACCTTGGGCCGAGTGTTTTAGGTAGGCAACGATTTGTTCAATCGCATCTTCCATACCGTAAAAGTCTTTAAAGGCGGGATAGCGTGAGATGAGACGATTCGAAAAGATACGGCTTAGGGTTGGATTTTTCGCGGTATCAATAATTTCGGCTTCGCCGATGGCAAGCAGTAATCGCTCGGACGCTGACATATAAGCACTGCGATCTTCTTTGCAGATATCGAGGTATTCTTGCAAAGTGTATTCTTCATCGAGTTTTTGTTCGTAGCGCTTTTGGTAATGCTCGAAAATGCCCATATAAACCCCCTGAAACGCCAGTGATGTCATGGATGGATAACTGATTTTTCAGCTTCCTACACTAATCTTAGACACAAACTTGCCAGCTGTGTCAAAAAAATATCAAATAAAAACAATAACAAATGATTGCAATTGCAATTATTGCACTTGTAGCGATTGGGCGGTGTTAGGCAAAAAGGGCGAGGTGAGTGATTTGTGAGGCCATAAAAAAAGAGCCACTTGGGCTCTTTTTCGAAATGATTTAGCAGCGATTAACCAGCGAAGTTTTGGTTAACGAAGTCCCAGTTAACTAATTGCCAGAAGTGGGCTAAGTAGTCAGGACGTACGTTGCGGTAATCGATGTAGTAAGCGTGTTCCCACACGTCAACAGTCAGGATTGGCGTCACAGTGCTGTCAGTCAGAGGGGTTGCAGCATTGCTAGTGTTAACGATAGCAACAGTGCCATCGGCTTTTTTCACTAACCAAGTCCAAGCGCTACCAAAGTTGTTTACCGCAGAATCGGTAAATTGTGCTTTGAATGCGTCGAATGAACCGAATGCAGCATTGATAGCATCAGCCACAGGACCTGTTGGCTCACCGCCAGCGTTAGGCGCTAAGCAGTTCCAGTAGAAAGTGTGGTTCCAAACTTGAGCTGCGTTGTTAAATACGCCACCAGTAGAAGTCTTGATGATTTCTTCTAAAGATTTACCTGCGAAATCGGTTCCTTCGATTAAACCGTTTAGCTTAACAACGTAGGTGTTGTGATGCTTGCCGTAGTGGTATTCAATGGTTTCTTGAGAAATGTGTGGTTCTAGTGCGTTCTTTGCATATGGTAATGCGGGTAATTCGAAAGCCATTAGTATCTCTCCATGGTCTTAGGTTATCGTTTTTTAAACGTGCTCACTGCGCTCTATTGTACCGATAATATTTGTGATGTGAATCATTGTTTGGCTAATTGATTAGATAGGCGTCATCGAAAAACTAATTGTAGGGCATAACCTTACAAACTGTGGGATTTTGTTCTGTGCCTAGCTGTCGTACAATAGCGGCATTGAGTCAATGTCATCGTACTTAGGAATTAAAATGGAAACAGTAGAGAAAATTAAACAGCAGATCGCTGAAAACCCAATCATCGTTTACATGAAGGGTTCTCCTAAATTACCAAGCTGTGGTTTTTCATCTCAGGTAGCACAAATCATGATCAACTGCGGCGAGCAGTTTGCATTTGTGGATATTCTCCAGCACCCAGATATCCGTGCGGAATTACCTAAGTATGCAAACTGGCCAACTTTCCCACAATTGTGGATTGAAGGCGAGCTGATTGGTGGTTGTGATATCGTGGTTGATATGTATCAAAAAGGCGAATTACAGCCGTTAATCAAAGCGACTGCTGATAAATACAAAACCGCAGAGTAATCACGCGCAAAAGTGATGAAAGAATAATAAAAAGCCGCTAAGTGCATAACTTAGCGGCTTTTTTGTTGCCGAATCCTAACTCAAGAATTCGGCGATGAGTGATGCGCTATAGCGCTTATTCACCGCGTTTAGTGTGATGCAGCGTCACGCTCATGGTGTTTGCTTGCAGGTAACAGCAGATTCATGGTGATGGCCACAATACCACAGAGGCTGATGCCCGTGAGGCTGAAGGAGCCAATGCCAAAGGCCATACCACCAATACCGAAAACCAGTGTCACGCCGACAATACTTAAGTTACGTGGCTCGGATAAATCCACGTGATTACGGATGAGGGTATTTAAGCCCACTGCGGCGATAGAACCAAATAACAAACACATAATGCCACCCATTACAGGGACGGGAATCGTTTGCATCAGGGCGCCTAACTTACCCACAAAAGCCAAGGTAATGGCGGTGATCGCCGTCCAAGTCATGATCTTAGGGTCGAAGTTACGGGTTAAGGTCACCGCGCCAGTCACTTCCGAATAGGTGGTATTTGGGGGGCCACCGAAGGCCGCTGCAGCAATTGTCGCAACGCCGTCGCCGGTCAAGGTGCGATGCAGGCCGGGTTTTTTCATAAAGTCTTTACCCGTGACATTGGAAATCGCGAGGATATCACCAATATGTTCAACCGCAGGCGCAATCGCGACCGGGATCATAAAGGCGATGGCATGCCAGTTAAATTCAGGCGCGACAAATTTCGGAATAGCAATCCAGCTTGCCGCTGTAACCACCGCAAAATCCACGATCCCAAAGGCAAGGCTTAGACCATAACCCACCACAATCCCCGCCAGAATAGGCATCACTTTAAGTAAGCCCTTGGCAAAAATAGCCACAGCTATGGTGGTACAGAGTGAGGCGAGGGAAATAATCAAAGCGGTATTGGTGGGAACGAGTGTTAAGCTGCCGTCTCCACTTTTACCCAGCGCCATATTCACCGCCACAGGCGCTAAACCTAGACCAATGATAATAATCACTGGGCCAACCACCACAGGTGGAAGCAGTCGATGGATAAAGTCGGTGCCGCGCACTTTCACTAACGCGCCGAGGAGAATATACACAAGACCCGCGGCAATGATGCCGCCCATGGTTGATGGGATCCCCCAGGTTTGTACTCCATAAAGAATCGGGGCTATAAAGGCAAAGGAGGAGGCGAGGAAGATTGGCACTTGGCGTTTCGTGATTAACTGAAACAGCAGGGTACCAATACCCGCAGTAAACAGGGCGACACTGGTATCAAGCCCTGTGAGTAGTGGCATTAGCACTAGGGCGCCAAATGCAACAAACAGCATTTGCGCGCCCTGAAGTGGTATAGCGAGTCGTTTCATTTATTGTTCTCGTAAATTTAGGGTAAACCGTGAGATGATAACAGTTTGTTGCTATATGTTCCTTATAAAATGCCCCGATTGTAGGTAAGGATCACTGTTTTATTGCTAAAGCGAGTGACAGCACTTAATCCGTGGTCGAAATCTCCCCAAGACTCGCTAAAGGCGCTAACTATGGTACAATTTGCACTATCTGACGTTACTTCAACTACTCAAAGATGCTGAAATTCCTATTAAAGCCAAGCTTACTCGCGTTTTTATACTGCCTGTTTACCGTTAATAGCCTGCAAGCTGTTGAAGTGAGTAAATTAGATGAAGCCGATGTGCCCGTGGCTTCCCGCGCCGTGCCTGAGCGGAATAAAGCCCTTAAAGCCGCGCTGGAAAAAGTGATCATTAAGAATACCGGGACAGCACGTTCTTTGGATAACGGCGTTATCCAATCGCAACTGGCCAATCCCGATGCACTGCTGAGCCAATATGGTTATGTGGAGCAAAATGGCCAACTGCTGTTAAAAGCCAACTTTGAGCATCGCCGCATTATCACCCTGTTACGTCAGGCCCAATTACCCGTGTGGGGCATTCAGCGTCCACTGACACTCTTTTGGGTTGCCATGCCAAGTGAAGGTGACACGATTTTACTGAGTGATTCATCGACCTTAGCCGAGCGTCAGGCATTCAATACCTTCTCCGATGAGCGCGGCATTCCTGTCTTACTGCCTATCCTCGACCTCGATGAGTTGATGGGCATCAATCCGAATGATGTTAAAGGCATGTTTGCCGATATAGTGTCTAGCGTCTCCGGACGTTACCAAGCTGACTTCTTAGCCCTGGTCGCTATTGAACCAGCGGGAAACCAAGTGCGTTACCGCTTGAATTTGTACACCAAGGCCACGATCGACTCGTTAACGCCGCCACTGTTTAGTTTTAATGGTACGGCAGAAAATAGCGCGCAGGCGATCACCGCTATGATGGCCGCCCTCGGCGATTATTATTTCACTAAGTACGCCATTGCCGATTCCGGTGAACAGGTCGGTGCCAGTGTGACCTTCGTGAACATTGATAAAATGGCGCAGCTAGTTGAAGTTGAAAAATACTTAAAGCAACTCAGCGCTGTGAAGAATGCGACGCTGTCGCGCATCCAAGGTAATACCGCAACCTTTTCCTTGGATTTGTTTGGTTCTCAGACCGACTTTGAACGTTTACTGAGTCTAGAGCCGCGAATTTCGGTGGTGGCGCCAGGGGAGTTTTCTGCCGGTGCCAGCCCAGCGGGTAAAACTGTCTATCAATGGCGGTTACCTTAAACTTCCCTCGTTGTGACTGGGCATGCCTATGCTCAGTCATGTGGGGGAGTCGATAATTTATTGATATTGAGACGTACGAGTGCCATTAAACTCACCGCTACAACTGTCGTTACCGGTTTACTTACCGGATGATGAAACCTTTAACAGTTATTATCCGGCAGCGGGTAATGACGAACTTATCCAAAAGCTGCGCGCCAATGCAGAAGGCCAAGGTGAAGCCGCAATTTATGTATGGGGACCGGTGAAATCGGGGCGGACTCACTTAATGCACGCCGCTTGTGCCCATGCCAATGAACTCGACCGCCGCAGTTTTTACCTTCCCCTTGGCATTCATGCCAGCATCTCAACCGCGCTGTTAGAGGGGCTGGAGCAGCTCGATTTGATCTGCATCGACGATGTGGATGACATTGCTGGTCACCCGATTTGGGAAGAGGCCATATTCGATTTGTACAATCGTGTCGCTGAGAACAAGCGTTGTGCGCTGGTGGTCAGTGGCCGCTCGGCGCCCGCAGATGCTGGCTTCTTGTTACCTGACTTAGTCTCTCGGATGCAGTGGGGACTCAATTATCAGCTGCAACCTATGGCCGATGATGAAAAGTTAGCGGCACTGCAACGCCGTGCGGCGATGCGCGGATTACAGTTGCCCGAAGACGTTGGCCGCTTCTTGCTTAATCGTATGGCAAGGGATCTACGTACCTTATTTGATGTGTTGGATAAACTGGATAAGGCATCCCTCGTACATCAGCGCAAGCTCACGATTCCTTTTGCCAAAGAAATGCTGCACCTGTAATCGTTCTGACTGTCAATCTAAATCCTGTTTAATAAACATTCAGTGTTAACAAAAAGCCCGTCATATCACGACGGGCTTTTTATCTCTCTTTATCTCACATCTATCGCTAACTTAGGTCTGCTAAGAGGCTTGAGTTTAGTGTATCTGCCGATTTAGCAATCCAAATCATTGCTGTGGATGGCGATGACGATCGCCACTGAAGCGTAGCTCTGGCTCGGTAAGCGTTTCGCCACTGGCCGCAACTCCTTGTAGTCCTTTCACTGTGGTATTGGGTGAAATCCCCAGGGTTTGTCGCCAGCTTTGGCCTTGGGTCATCGCTATTGGCTCGGGCAGGCTCGTGAGCAGGCTGATACCATCAAGCTCTGGTAGCATGCCATCGATCACTAAGGCTGCGCGGTTCGCCAGACTATCGTCGCCAATTCGGCCCCTTTGTCCCCAGTCAACAATCACAGTATCTGCTGTGAGTAAGGCGGGCAGGTTAGTGACAGCCACATCGCGCTGGATTTGATAGCGATAACTCATCATGGCCTCTTCGAATAACATCGCCGCATCTTCACGGGTACTGGAATAGTTGTAAAAGTCATTGGCGATATCACCGGAGAAAAACGTACTCACATCCGAAGGTTGATAGGCTTTTTGGGTTGCAGTGGCTTTGGCGCCTAAGAAGCTCACCGCCGCAAGACCTGTCATTTCTGTGCTGGTGAGGGGATAGCTGCGACTCACTTGATCGGATATCAAACTCTTATTGGCATTTCTACGGCTATAGTCGTCCAACAATCTGGGGCCTGTGAGCGTGGCGTGTATGCTTCTTGGGAAGAAGTCATTGGCATGGGCGAGCTCATGGTACAAGAGTGAGGCGAGATCGGGATTAATCTGGCTGAGCGTGCGCGTGGCGCGCGTAGTGATTGGGAATCCCTGTGAAGCATATTGGTTATTTTTAACGTAACGCCACGGCATGATGAAATTGAGTTCACTGCCAAAGTCGCTGCGATAATCTGGCGCCTCGTTAATGGTGTCGCGCTGGGTTGGCGTGAGCCACAAATCATTCGGGTCGAGATAAATCGCTCCCGTAACCACCCAATAAAATGAGGGGCGCACATCATAGCTTATCACCACGGCAGTGACCGATTGTAGTAGGCGGGCAAAATCGCTGCTCGGGTCCATTTGACGTAAAAACGCGGCGAAATTGTCGCCCATCCAATCGTGGGACACTAAGACGCGATCGAGAATAGTGTCGACATCGAGCGTATTTGATACTTGGCCGATTAGCGGCAATTGATTGATAGTACAAGCTTCTTTTAACTGATTTGAGTACACACAGCTCGTTAAGGCGCTGGCATAGGGAGAAGCAGGATGATAAGCGTGGGTGCGTGCCACAGGGGTATCGAAGTAGGTTGAGCTTATTGTGGGCGCCGCCGTGGTGAGCACATAGGCTTCATCTGTCACGGTATTACCGTTAATCGTGGCCGATGCCCTAAGGCGAGTTAAGGTATCTTGACTAACAGTGGCCGCGGTAAATAGGGGTCTAAAGGGATCGCTGATATCGAGACTGACACTGGGGCCCTCGGCGATACACCAATTGATGCTTGATGCACCAAGGCCTGCTTGTTGAGCGATGCGTAGGCTGACATCGTTACCCTCAACGGCTTGATGATCTTGACGAATGTTTAGCATTGCCCCCGCGCTGCTGTCGGCATTGATCGCTATTTCAGCCGTTTCATCGATATTGCTGCCGCTGATATGTAGGCTAAAACGGTAGCTGCCTGCTGCGGGGATATCGAAGGCTAATACTGGGCTATTTTGACTCACGAGTTCAATGCTGTGGCCTTCTAACTGTTGCCAGCGGAAGGTGAGATCCTGTGAATCGCGACTCCCTAGGCTGGCAATAATGGCACTGGATTGTCCCGCCACATATTGGGGTTCAGTTTTAAAGCGGATGGCGCCTGAGTCTGTGGTGATGAGCGGAGTCACTGTAGTGCAGCGTGGCACGTTAGTGGTTGGTGGGGTTACCGTACCACCATCATTATTATCCCCACCACCGCCTCCACAGGCACTGAGAGCGACGGTCGCCGCGATAATACTCAATCGACGCATTGGAACCCATATTCCCATCATGACTCACTCCAATTAACGCTATGTTATTGTTTTTGTAGTATGACTGGCTTTGTTGGCCGTCATTGCTTTGCATATCAACCGACTATAGCACGCTCTTTTGGTTACAAAAAGTGATGAAAGGTAAGTTAAATGTTGTCGGGTTGGGAGGGGGAGTTGTGCCGAAAAGGGATTAATACAACGGCGGATTTGGCTTTGAGTGAAGGTTATAAAAGCGGGGTTCGAATTTATAGAATTATGATGTTGCGAATCACAACATATGGAGTCACGACATCTCTAATCACGACTTCTCGAAACAAAGAGCGCGGAGCGGTATTAAAACAGAACCGCGCTTGTTAATCAGAACTTGCTCATCTGAACTTGCTTATCGGTGCTGGCTAATCGCGACTTGTTGGTCGCTGGCAGCGATGAGATTGATTGGAGCTTACAATCAGTCTTGCTTGTCGGACTTTTTCTTAAGACCTAGGCCAAGTTCACGTCCACGGATACGTGCATAAAATGGGAACGCGATTAACAGGATGCCAATCAGCAGGACTTCGATAATGGCAAAGGCCAATGCATCGGTCGTGACATACAACAAGGTGAGGGCGTGCAGCATATATAAGCATAAAATAAAGCTGGCCCATGCATAGGTGTATGGGTTGCCCTTCAAAATGCCTCTTAAGGGCAGCAACAAAGGCACTAGCCAGAGGAGGCTGAATAATAAGGTGTATTCCCCATTGAGGCCCTGACCAATAAACCAACCGCCCAGTAGGAGAACGAGGGCAAGGTAGCCTAAACGGCTCAGTGTCAGCAAAGTGCTTGAGGTCATGATGTTCCTATCTTAATCGCATCGAATGATGGTGAAATGGCCGAAGATTAGAGAATGTTCAGTACATTTTCCGGTGGACGACCAATGGCTGCCTGTTGATTGGCCAGTACGATTGGGCGTTCAATCAATTTTGGCATCTTGACCATGGCGTCGATAAGTTGCTCTTCGGTTAAGGCCGGATTGGCGAGTCCCAGTGCTTGATACTCGTCTTCCTTAGTGCGCATCAACTCACGGGCGCTGAGTTTGAGTGTGGCTAAAATCCCACGGATGTCAGCGGCGCTTGGAGGATTCTTAAGGTATTCCACGACTGTGATATCGCAGCCTTGCTGCTCGAGTAGGGCTAAGGTTTCGCGGCTCTTTGAACAACGTGGGTTATGGTAAATCGTTGCTTGGGTCATAGTACTTATGCTCAATCGGCTAAAACAATGGCGCGGATGATAGCAGAAAAAACAGCGCCCCGTCAGGATGTTCGGGGCGCGATTATAACGGATAGAGGTAAAATCGCTGATTTTACTTCAAAGCATCCATCTCTTTATCCGCTTGTTTAAATTGACGGATACGTGCTTCGATTCGTGCCAGTTGTAATGGATTGCCTTCCGAGGCGCGGTAGGCAAAGTTCAGCTGATCGATAGCGCCCTTGTAGTTAGCGCCTAGCGCCATTATCTCGGCATTGGAGAAATACTCCATGCCCTGATTGCCCAATTTTTTATAGGCAAGATTGAGCAGTTGATAGGGCAGTTGATTTTGCTTATCGAGGAAAATCATGTCTTCCAGCAGTGGGATAGCTTTCGCTGGCTCACCGGCCTCAATATAGATATTGGCTAAGTTCGCGTTAATTACCTGCGATGTGGGTTTCATCTTACGCTGGGCTTCGAGTAACTTAGTCGCCTTAGCATAATCCTTGCGCTCGTTGAGCAAATCCGTCTTGGTATCGATATAAAACAAGTTGTTATCATCGATTTTTAATAGCTCGTCGACAATCTTTTCGGACTCATCAAATTTCTTCAATCTAAACAGCGCTAAGGCTTTACCGTAGAGGGCGGCCTCTTTAAAGCCGTAGGTTTGCTTATTGAGCTGCTTTTCAAACATGCTCAATACCGCATCGTCGCTGTAACTGGAAAAACGCACCTGAATACGGGCTTTAGCGAGCTGGAAGTTTAAATTATCTGGTACATAGCGGTGCGGATACTGGTGAGCGCGATCGCGCGCTTCGGAGATCCGTGACTCGGGTAATGGGTGAGTCAGCAACATTTGTGGCGGCGTAGTGGTAAAACGGTAGCGACTGGCGAGTTTACCAAAGAAATCGGCGGCGGCATTGGGGTCAAAGCCCGCATCGACCAGAATCTGCATGCCAATCCGGTCGGCTTCTTTTTCATGCAGACGGGTATAGTTGATCTTCGATTGGGTCGCCATGGCTTGAGTGGTTGCCAGCGCAGCCATCCCCGCCTGCGGCACGGCGATGGTTAATAGAATCGCCCCGAGTAGGCCTGCAACGGTCGCTGGGCCACTTTTTTGCTGTGCTTCGAGGGATCGCGCCAAGTGACGTTGGGTCACGTGGGTAATTTCGTGGCCGAGCACTGAGGCCAGCTCACTTTCGTTATCGGCGTTAAGGAATAACCCAGTGTGTACTGCAACGTGGCCGCCGAAGAAGGCAAAGGCGTTAATCTCATCGTTTTGCAGTAAGAAGAAATAAAAGGGCGTTTTAACGCCCGTGGCGTGGGCGACTAATTTATTGCCCAGTTCAGTCAAATATTGGCTCAATACCGGATCGTTCAGCATGGGCGCCGATGAACGAATCACGCGCATATAGGCATCGCCATAGACCATTTCTTTTTCTAGGCTGAAGGTATTGACGGCGGCGGTGCCTAAGTCGGGCAAGTCGTTGTTGGCAAAACTCTTTGCTGCTCCACCGAGTAACATTAATGAAAGCACACTCGCCGCAAGGGGTTTACATCGGGTCAAAAACGTCAAATTACGCAAGTGGATCCTTTGATTCTTTTAATTGTCTCAACTAAGGCTAGGGTAGCACTTAGCTTGTAGTTTGAGTTGCAACTTAGGATAATAGCCCAAGTTCGTTCATAGCAAGTTCATTATGATTTTTATTGATTTAACATCATTTCGCTGCCCCGTTCCCTTGGTTAAGGTCAAACTTGCGTTGAAGTCTGTGTCTGCTGGCGACAGTTTACATATCCTACTCTCAGACCCAGGTTCCCGCCGAGATGTTCCCGCGTTTTTTAAAAAACAGGGGCATACCGTGGTGACATTGCAAGATGACGCCAGCCAATTAGAGCTATTAATCACAAAAGTTGATTTATCGCAGGGCTAAGCACGCCCAAAGCATGATTCAATGCCGCAGTAAAAATGGCCAGTTGGCTTAGCTGGCTGCAACTTCGCATAGGCGTGTCGGTCATAGGTAGCAGTTAACTGATTTTCAAGCATATACACAGTAAAACGGATGCGATAAGGTTAACCACCAAAGCATAAGCATCTTTCCTGCGTTTTCGGAAAGCCAATCACCTCATTGGAACGAATTCATGTTTAGTTTTTTCTCTCGTTGGTATCAAGAGCGCTTTAGCGATCCTCAGGCGGTGACGCTGCTGGCCATTCTCGTGGGTCTTGCCCTTGTGTTGTATTTTGCTGGCGGCTTATTAGCGCCTTTGTTGGTGGCCTTAGTGCTGGCTTTTTTGCTTGAATGGCCTGTGGCGCAAATGCTGAAATTGGGGATTAATCGCACGACGGGCGCTTCCTTAGTACTCGTGCTGTTTTTAGGAATTGTGGTGTTGCTGACCTTTGGTCTTATCCCGAGCGTGTGGCGCCAAGGCGTGAGCTTGATGACAGATTTGCCGAGTATGATCGACAAGGGATTACAAACCTTGCAGGGATTAGCGACCCAGTATCCACAGTTTGTCAGTTCAGAACAGCTTAATTTAATGGTCGCCGAGCTTAAAAAATTGCTCGACACCCAGCACCTGCTCGATATTGCCAAGCAACTGATTGGTTACTCTGCCTCCTTATTGGTGCTGATGGTGTACGCCATTTTAGTGCCCTTATTAGTGTTCTTCTTTCTTAAAGACAAAGACCAGCTGATCAGTGGCAGTAAACGTTTTTTCCCTACTAATCGACAGCTGGCCCGCAAGGTATGGTTTGAGATGCACCAGCAGATCTTCAACTATATCCGCGGCAAGGTGATTGAGATTGTGATTGTCGGAGTAGCAAGCTACATCTTCTTTGCCTTTATGGGGCTGAGATACTCGGCCTTACTCGGGGTGTTGACCGGCTTGTCGGTGCTTATTCCCTATGTGGGCGCAACTTTAGTAACCTTGCCCATCACCTTGGTGGCCTTCTTCCAGTGGGGGTTTAGCTCCGAGTTTGGTTATCTGATGTTAGGTTACGGCATTATTCAGGCGTTAGATGGCAACGTGCTGGTGCCAATTCTGTTTTCCGATGCGGTGGATTTACACCCCGTCATCATCATTGCCGCCGTGTTAGTGTTTGGCGGTTTATGGGGCGTGTGGGGCGTGTTCTTTGCCATCCCATTGGCGTCCTTGGTGAAAGCGGTGATCAATGCTTGGCCGAAAACCGAGATTGAACCTGTAGCGATAACACCGGTGAAGGCGGATTCGGCAGAAGCCTAAGCCGCTGGCAGTAGATAAAACTGATAGATAAATGCTAATAGATAAAAAACTGAGCCAGAGTGCTCAGTTTTTTTATCCGCTAACTATTTGTACTAACTATTGTTTGTTGTACCAACGATTGTGGCACTCATCATTGCTGTAATAGATGCTGTGCGGTGGCGGCAAGGGCGCGATAGACCAAGGTCGTTTGCTTGGCTTTTATATTCCAGTGCTGCCAATAGAGGGGCACCCGAATGCGTTTTTCTGGGGTGAGTTCAATCAATATGCCTTTGTCTATCAAAGGTTTTGCCTGTAAGTGTCCCACTAAGCCATAACCTAGACTTAAGTTAATCGCCTCTAAAAAACTCTCCGATGAGGGAATGCTGTGTTGCCACCATTGGCCTGGCAGCATTTGAAAATACTGGGCGAGGTACTTTTCATGCATTTTATCTTTGGTTGAAAACACCACGGCAGGGGCTTTCGCGAGCTGCGCTTGGGTTATTTGAGCGCCGACATCATCGCTATTTTTTGCCCATTCGAAATAACGCGCCGCAAATGCAGGGGTCGCGACACACATATACTCCATGGTTCCTAAAAACTCGCTGCTACAACCGGCCATGGGATTGGCCGTTGTGGTCACGCAACCGACGGCCTCACCGTTTTTCAGTAGGTGATGGGTGTAGGACTCATCATCGACAATCAATTCCAGCAGCCAGGCATGTCGGCTGAACATATCGGCCAAGGCGGGTAAAAACCATGTCGCTAAACTGTCGGCATTGACGGCAATCCGCACCGTCGTGGGATGGTTTGGGTCATCGGCATCTAACTCGGCTCTCAATTCACTCTCGAGTAATTGCACCTGAGAATAGTGGCGCAATAAACGTTTACCCGTGGGAGTCGCCACCACGGGCGTTGAGCGAATAAGTAAGGATTGGCCGACTCGTTCTTCTAACTGCCTAACGCGCTGTGACACCGCCGATTGAGTGATATGCAACACTTTGGCGGCGCGCTCGAAGCCGCCTTCGGAGACGACGACCGCAAGCGCTTTAAGATTGGCGTATTCCAACATGATTGCCGTCCTTAAAATTATTAATTTTACTTATGATACATAAAAAACATTAGTTATATTAATTTTGTTGTTTTGTCTATGCTAGCGCCTTCTTCAGACATGAGAGGTAGTTATGCAAACGGCGTTTATACAAGGTATGGGCATAGGTGGTAGTTTGATTATTGCCGTAGGGGCGCAAAATGCCTTTGTGCTAAAGCAGGGGATTAAGCGAGCTTATCCTTTGCCGATTGCGCTGCTTTGTTCAATCATCGATGCCTTAATGATCACTGCGGGTGTGGCGGGGCTTGGGCACATTATTGAAGCCTTTCCGACTATCAAACATGTGGCCAGTTTTGGTGGGGCCGCCTTTTTGATTTGGTACGGTGCTAATGCACTTAAGGCCTCATTTGTCGCTAAAGGGATGGAGATGGACAATGCGCAAAATGCCGACACTTTGCGTAAGGCCATGCTGACCACGCTTGGGATCAGCCTGCTTAATCCACACCTTTATTTAGATACAGTTGTGCTGCTGGGGAGCATTAGCACTCAGTTCGAAGATGCCCATCGTCCTTGGTTTGGTGCGGGCGCGGTATTGGCTTCGTTTATTTGGTTCTTCAGCCTAAGTTTTGGTGCGCGTTTATTGGCACCGATATTTAGCCGCCCAGCGGCGTGGCGATATTTAGACCGCTTTATTTGGTTGACCATGTGGAGCATTGCCGCGGCAATTATTTGGCCTTATCTGGCCTAATCTTGGGTAACTAAGTAGCATCCGCTTGAATTTATTCCACAAATCAGGTTGATTTTTAGACGCAAGCTGAAAATTTTTCATGAAAAAAGGCCCTGATAAAGGGCCTTTTTGCGTTCAACTGCTAATTTTTTGTGCGCTGTGTTGAGCCGCGAGACATGAATGCGGTACTAAAGTGCGCAATTAACCTGCAATTTGCGCCAGTACAACTTGGTGATGATCGCTGGTTTTAAACTTATCGAACACATGGGCAATGGTGCCGTCGGTGTTGATGAGGAAGCTCAATCTATGGATACCGTCGTAGATTTTGCCCATAAATTTCTTCTCGCCCCACACGCCAAAGGCATCGGCGACGCTGTGGTCTTCATCGCTGAGCAGGGTAAAGTTAAGCGACTGTTTTTCTGCAAACTTAGCTAATTTAGCCACGGGATCAGGGCTAATGCCAAGCACGGTCACTTTGTGGCTGTCGAGTTCGGCTTTGCTGTCACGTAAACCACAGGCTTGCACTGTGCAGCCAGGGGTTGAAGCCTTGGGGTAAAAGTAGACTAAAACCGGACCGCGCGTTAAGCATTCTTGTAGGGAAACAGCATTACCCTGTTGATCTTGAAGGGTAAATAGCGGCGCTTTTGCGCCAGCGGTTAATGTGTTCATCAATTATCCTCTATCGCTTCTTGAGGTGGTGCCTTCCATGCGTCTAATGGTGCAATCCAGTGCCATTTCTTCAGAGAGTTGATAGATACTCTTTTCGAGCTTTTCTAGTTCAACTTTTTCAGGAATATTGATGGTTAACGAAATCGTCTGGGTTTGCTCACCGTTGTCGAGTTCTTCAGAGAAAGAGCGTACTGCGGCTAAGTCTAAGGAACGGTCGGCGAGGAACTGGGTGATAAGCTTCATGGTGCCGCGCTGATCCTTACCGGTAAAGCGCACTTCAAGGCGTGAAAGGTAGTTTTGCGGCGTATGTTTAGAGGTGCGCTTCATCACTGTCATCAGTTCTAATTCAACACTGAGACTCGGGAGCAGGCTTTCAATTTTCGTTATGGATGCCCACGAACCTGACAACATCATGATTAAGGTAAATTCGTTACCAAATAATGCCATACGGCTGTCGACGATATCGCAGTCACAGTCGCTGGCAAGCCGAGCTAGTTTACTTACGAGTCCAGGACGGTCTACGCCCATTGCGGTTACGACCAGGAAATTGGTCATGAATTGTCCTCACTTTTTCGATATCATAGAGCGAAAACTCGAGACTGAGTGCCGAGTTTTTGTGCGGGATGTAATGCTACCATAACTAATTCAATTTGAGAGCCCCGTTAGTGCTTGTCATTAATGGTTGGCATCAGTACCATAGCGAATCCTGAAATTTTGGGGAAGTCAGATGATAAACGGAAGCATCGTAGCCTTAATCACGCCAATGAACAGTGATGGCTCAGTAGATTTTGCAAGTCTTGAAAGGTTAGTCGAATTCCATATTGACCAAGGCACAGACGCCATCGTCGCCGTGGGCACTACCGGCGAGTCAGCGACTCTGCCAATGAATGAGCACGTTACTGTGGTCGCGCAAACGGTTAAGTTTGCCGCAGGCCGTATTCCTGTGATTGGTGGCAATGGCGCGAATGCGACATCTGAAGCTATCGAACTCACCAAGTCTTTATCTAAAGTAGGGGTTGCCGCCATGTTAGGCGTGACACCTTACTACAATAAACCCACGCCAAAGGGCTTAGTCGCACACTACACAGCTGTCGCGGCGAGCACGGATATTCCGCAAATTCTCTATAACGTACCAGGACGCACCGCCGTCGACATGAAGCCCGAAACCGTGGCCGAATTGGTCGCAGTGAGCAATATTATTGGTGTTAAAGAAGCCACGGGCGATGTATCACGCGTTAAGCGTTTACGTGAGCTTTGCGGTAATGACTTTATGTTGTACAGCGGCGATGATGCAACGGCGAGAGAGTTTTTACTCCTTGGCGGTAATGGCGTGATTTCGGTTGCCAACAACATAGTGCCAAAAGCATTTAAAGCCATGTGTGATGCAGCACTTGCGGGCAATGCCGAATTAGCGGCGAGCATCGATGAGCCGCTGCGTGGTCTGTATAGCACACTATTCTGTGAAGCGAACCCAATCCCTGTGAAGTGGGCCGCTCACCGTATGGGACTGATTGAGTGTGGCCATATTCGTTTACCTTTGACTGAACTTTCTGAGCAATGTCATGGTCTGTTGTTAGATGCAATGACTCGCGCCCAGATAGAGGTTAAATAATTAATGTTAAAGAAAGTCACCCCACTGTTCCTAGTTGCTGCCGTTGCAGCTTGTAGCTCGCCATTAGAGCGTCGCCAAGCAAACGGCGGTGAAGACTATGTGCAGGCCGAGCAAGCGCCAATGCTGAAGATCCCCGAGGGATTAAAAGCACCGCCATACAATAAAGAATTTGAAGTGCCTAACTTAGGGCCAAAGGCGAATTCCGCGCTGGTTGGTAAAAACCTCGATATCCGTCCTCCACTACAAGTCCTGCCAATGGCAGAAGGTACGCACGTGGAAGAGGGCAGCGATAACATTAAGATCGTGGTTGAATCGATTGATAACAGCGTCGATCTTAAGCAAGAAATCTTCACTAACTTAGATGGTTTCTTTGCTAAGCAAGGCATCAACATTCGCAACCGCGATTTCGATAAAGGCAGTATCGAAACCGATTGGATTGAAAACACGGAAGTGCTGGAATCGAGCCTCTGGGGCTCAGATAAAGAGTATCTGCTGCGTCAGCGCTATCGCTTCGACGTAGAAACCCGTCCGCACGGCCGTACCGCTAACATAGTGATCCACTTGGTTGAACACCAAGAGTTTTACGATGGTAAAGATCAGGATGTGCTGTTAAGCAGTGAAGATAAACAGCGTTACACCATCGATATGCTGAACAGTTCTATCGCTTATATGAGTGTGAAACGTGAGCAAGCGATTCAAGCGAACCGTTTGAAGCAGACCTTAGGGATCAATGTAGATTTAGTGACGCCTGAAGAAGGGGTTGCTTACTGGTCCGCGAAAGCGCCATACAAACAAGTGTGGGATCGTCTGCGTATCGTGCTGCCAGAAATGGGCTTTGAAATTGCCGATATGGACAGCGCCAAGGGGCTTTACTTCATTAAGTTTACCGACAACTCTGGTTTCTGGAGTTCGTTGTGGAACGACAATCAATTGGCCTTGAAGGAAGGCAGTTACCGCATACTGCTTGAAGACGGCGATAGCCCAGAGGAAACCAAAATCCTGCTGCGCGACGGTGAAGACCAACCATTGTCGAATGAAGTCGTGACCAATGTGTATCAGTCACTGTCGAACCTGATGAAAGAAGAGCGCAAACTGCGTTAATCCTACCTCAGTCAACAAAAGGGCGATCTAATCGCCCTTTTTTGTGCCTGCCATTTGAGCGTCGCTATGCTCACCTTGTGCGTTAACTATACAGAATGATGTTTCAGAATATTTCTGGCGTATATCAATATTTAAAGCATGGTTTTAGATAAAGTGTTTTCAATTTTGACTTTTGTTGAAGTAATTCGCTAAAAGTGCCAATTATCCTACTGTATTCTTAATCCTGCTTATCCTTTCTGACTCGAATTGCCATTTATTACATATTTTATGCAGTTGGCGTAATTTGTAAGAAAAAGTAAAACGTATTGATGCAATGATGCGAGTGGGTAAACTAGCCGTCACTAATGCGAGTCATCATCATTTGGAAGCCAGATGAAAAAAATCATAATTATCATCGCTATTTTGGCTGCGGGCTGGTTTGGATACCAAAGTATGCAACCCCAAGCACCGCAGAAAGCTAACGTTAAGCTCACCCCTAATGTGGTCATCGCGACTGCCGCTATGGCGCCCGTGCGTGACGAAGTCGAAGCCATAGGCACCAACAAGGCCTATGAGTCTGTCACTATCACGCCTAAAGTCACCGATGTGGTTACTTCTCTCAAGTTTGATGATGGCGATATCGTCAAGAAGGGCGACTTATTGGTGCAACTGCAAAATGCCGAGCAGATAGCCAAAGTAAAAGTGGCGCAGGTGAAGGTGAGTGACAACCAGCGCGAGTTAGCGCGGATCAGCTCTCTGGTGACCAGCCGCACTGTGGCGGAGTTAGAACGTGACCGCCTGCAAACCTTAATCGATACCACCCGTGCCGAGCTAGAGCAGGCACAATCATCCCTCAATGATCGCAGTATAGTGGCGCCCTTTAATGGTCGTTTAGGCCTGCGCCAAGTGAGTGTGGGTAGCTTAGTGACTCCGGGGACTGAGATCACCACGCTCGATGATATCTCTAAGATTAAATTGGACTTTTCGGTGCCTGAGCGCTTTATTCAAGACTTACAGCCCGGTAAACAAGTTGAAGCCAAAGCCGTAGCGTTTCCCGATGAAATCTTTAAAGGCAAAGTGATTTCTATCGATAGCCGTGTTAATCCAACGACTCGCGCCGTGATTGTGCGCGCCGAAATCCCAAATCCGGATTTACGTTTACTGCCCGGCATGCTGATGAAGGTGAAACTCATCAAGCGCAGCCGCGAGGCCTTGATGTTGCCTGAGTCGGCGATTATCCCAATCCAAAAAGAGCATTTTGTTTACAGCGTCAATAAGGACAATGTGATTGAGCGTAAGCAAGTCACCATTGGTATTCGGACCCGCGGCTGGGTCGAAATCCTCGGTGGTTTAGAGATTGGTGAAAACGTGGTGATCCGCGGGCTACTCAAAGTGCACCCAGGCGATGTGGTCAAAACCGAATTGGCTGAGAAGTTTAGCTATCTTTCCGATGCTAATGCGGAGCCAAGTGTATGATCCTGACAGATCTTTCCGTTAAACGACCGGTATTTGCCTCGGTTATTAGCCTATTGCTGGTGGCCTTTGGTTTAGTGGCATTCGATAAGTTACCGCTGCGGGAATACCCTAACATCGACCCGCCGATTGTCTCGATTGAAACCAACTATCGCGGCGCCAGTGCCGCTGTGGTCGAGAGCCGTATCACCCAGCTGATTGAAGATAGGATCAGCGGCGTTGAAGGTATTCGCCATGTGAGTTCATCGAGCAGCGATGGTCGCTCGCAGGTGACCTTAGAGTTCGATATCAGCCGCAACATTGAAGATGCGGCCAACGACGTGCGCGACAGAATTTCGGGCCTGTTAGATAACTTACCCGAAGAAGCCGATCCCCCAGAGGTACAAAAGGCCAACGGTGGCGATGAAGTAATTATGTGGCTCAACCTAGTGTCGGATCAAATGACCACATTAGAGCTAACCGATTACACCCGTCGCTATTTATCCGACCGTCTGTCCGTGGTGGACGGGGTGTCGATGATCCGTATCGGTGGTGGCAAAGTTTACGCCATGCGCGTCTGGCTCGATAGACAAGCATTAGCATCCAGAAGCCTTACTGTAGCCGATGTTGAAGCCGCGTTAAGGGCTGAAAACGTTGAGTTGCCCGCAGGTTCGCTCGAGTCCAAGGAGCGCCACTTTACCGTACGTTTAGAGCGTAGTTATCGCACTGCCGAGGATTTTGCCAATTTGGTGATTTCCCAAGGTGAAGACGGCTATTTAGTCAAGCTTGGCGATGTGGCTAAGGTGGAAATTGGCTCGGAAGAAGAGCGTATCATGTTCCGCGGCAACAAGGAGGCCATGATTGGTCTTGGGGTGTCGAAACAGTCGACCGCCAACACCTTAGAAGTGGCCCGCGCCGTTAACGCCTTAGTCGATAAAATCAATCCAACCTTACCCGCTGGCATGTCGATTAAACGCAGCTACGACAGCTCAGTGTTTATCGAAGCCTCGATTAAAGAGGTGTACCAAACCCTGTTCACCGCCATGGTGCTGGTGATCATAGTTATTTATCTGTTCCTTGGCAGCGTGCGCGCCATGTTAATCCCTGCGATTACCGTGCCCGTGTCTTTGCTCGGAACGTTTATCGTGCTCTATGCGCTAGGATACACAATCAACCTGTTGACGCTGCTTGCGATGATCCTCGCCATCGGTATGGTGGTAGACGATGCGATTGTGATGCTGGAAAACATTCACCGCCGTATCGAAGAAGGGGATTCACCCTTAAAGGCGGCATTCTTGGGCGCCCGTGAAGTGGCCTTTGCGGTTATCGCCACCACCTTAGTGCTAGTGGCGGTATTTATGCCGATCACTTTCCTCGAAGGGGACTTAGGTAAGCTCTTTAAGGAGTTTGCGGTGGCCATGAGCGCGGCGGTGATCTTCTCCAGTATCGTGGCCTTAACCTTAAGCCCGATGATGTGTTCTAAGCTGCTTAAACCCGCGTCGCAGGATTCGTGGTTAGTGCGTAAGGTCGATAGCATTATGACGGGGATTTCCCGTGGCTATCAAAGCTCGCTTGAGAAGGCGATGGCAAGACCTGTGCTGATGTCGATATTAGTCTTGATTGCGCTCGGGAGCAGTGTGTTGCTCGCCCAAAAAGTGCCGCAGGAATTTGCGCCGCAGGAGGATCGGGGTTCGTTATTTTTGATGGTGAACGGGCCGCAGGGCGCGAGTTACGAATATATCGAATCCTACATGAACGAAGTGGAAAACCGTTTAATGCCGTTGGTGGACTCGGGCGACATTAAACGCTTGCTGATCCGTGCGCCCCGTGGCTTTGGCCGCGCCGCCGACTTCTCTAACGGGATGGCGATTATCGTGCTCGAAGATTGGGGACAACGTCGCCCGATGAAAGAAGTGATAGGCGATATTAACAAGCGCCTCGCGGATTTAGCCGGTGTACAAGCTTTCCCTGTGATGCGTCAAGCCTTTGGCCGTGGCGTGGGTAAACCTGTGCAGTTTGTGATTGGTGGTCCAAGCTATGAAGAGTTGGCCCGCTGGCGCGACATTATGATGGAAAAGGCGGCGGAAAATCCTAAACTGCTTGGCCTTGACCACGATTATAAAGAAACCAAACCGCAGCTTAGAGTGGTGATCGACAGGGACAGGGCGGCCAGCCTTGGGGTATCGATTTCCAATATCGGCCGCACCTTAGAATCGATGCTGGGCTCGCGTTTAGTCACCACCTTTATGCGTGATGGTGAAGAGTACGATGTGATTGTGGAAGGGGAACGCAGTAACCAAAATACCGCGGCCGATCTGCAAAATATCTATGTTCGCTCCGAACGGACCAAGGAGCTGATCCCTCTGTCGAACTTAGTCACGGTCGAAGAGTTTGCCGATGCCAGCTCCCTTAACCGTTATAACCGTATGCGTGCGATCACTATCGAAGCCAGCTTGGCGGATGGTTATAGCCTAGGTGAAGCGCTGGATTACCTCAATCAAGTGGCACGTGCTTACCTGCCTGCGGAAGCGGTGATCAGCTACAAGGGACAATCTTTGGATTATCAAGAGTCTGGCAGCTCAATGTACTTTGTATTCCTGCTGGCGCTGGGGATTGTATTCCTAGTATTAGCGGCGCAGTTCGAAAGCTATATTCACCCTATGGTGATCATGCTGACGGTACCGCTGGCCACGGTTGGCGCCTTGATAGGGCTGTGGTTTACGGGGCAGAGTCTCAATATCTACAGCCAGATTGGGATTATTATGCTGGTGGGCCTTGCGGCGAAAAACGGTATTCTTATCGTCGAATTTGCCAACCAGTTGCGGGATAAGGGCGTTGATTTCGATCGCGCGATTATTCAAGCCTCTTGTCAGCGTTTACGCCCCATCCTAATGACGGGGATTACCACTGCCGCGGGCGCCGTACCTCTGGTATTGGCCGCTGGTGCGGGGGCGGAAACCCGCTTCGTGATTGGTGTGGTGGTGCTTTCGGGCATTATGCTGGCGACCTTGTTCACTATCTTTGTGATCCCAACCGCCTACGGCCTCTTTGCCCGTAACAGCGGTTCTCCAGAAGCGATTGCCCAGCAATTAGATAAGGAGTTGGCGCAGGATTAATCCCACGCGAACACTTAGCCCAAATAAAATAGGCGCTTAAGTTTACTTAAGCGCCTATTTTATTTGGGCTAAATCTCTTTGGGCGAAATCACTTTGGGGTAACGTCAACGGCTTGAATATAGCGAAAGGAGGTTTTCTCAAAGCCAACGGACTCATAGTAGGCTTGGGTCTGCTCGCGGCGCATAGAGGTGGTGACCTCAAGCTGGCGACAACCCCGCTCACTTGCTCTGTCTTTGGTAAAATCAATCAGTTGCGTCCCCACGCCTAAACCTCGACTCGCTTCAGCCACCACTAAGGCGGTAATGCGGCAGATTTGCTGCTGCGAGGGAAAATAATCAAAAAAGATCAAACTTATCAGCCCAACTATGTCTCCCTCAGACTCGGCGAGATAGATTTCATCCGATCTTTTGGGAGCATCGAGATATTGCCGTAACTCCTTCTCGCTGGCACTGTAACCCAGCTGCAACAGTAAGTTAGCCATGGCGTTAAGGTCTGTTATCTGTGCTTGTCTAATTGCAATAAAGCCCATCATGCTTCCTTGTGTTATCCAGTACCTAGATTTCTATTAAGCAGGTATTCTGCCAATACATGACTCTTGAGGTTGACATATTTTAGGCTAACGCAAAGGCGTTAACGCATAAAAAATCCCACACTCATGGCGAAACCGACAAGCACAATAAAACCCCGCAACAGGGATTGGGGAATGCGATAAGCCAGCGCGGCGCCAAGATAGCCGCCAATAATCGCCATAATGGCAAGCAGTAATAGATATTGCCCGTCAATCAGATTACCTAGGGCGTAAATCACCACGGCAATGGTGGTGAGTAGGGCGGAGAGTAAATTTTTAAGCCCGTTCATCCCATGTAATTGGGTTTGGCCGAGTAACCCAAAGGTGGCGAGTAAAATAATCCCTAATCCCCCGTTAAAATAGCCACCATAAATACAGACGAGACTCAGAATCATCATTGCAGTCAGTGGCTTGACGGTATTCACTCGGGTGATGCTGGCATTCGCTAAGCGTTTTTTCAGTAACCAAGGTCCACCAATAAAGGCGAGTGTGGCCAGCAAAATCAGCCAAGGGATGAGATAAGCGAACACTTGCTCGCTGGTGCTTAGCAGAATCGCAGCGCCTAGGCATCCGCCCGCAATGGCGATCAAGCACAGGGTTTTTAGGTTAAGATTTGCTGGATATTCAATCTCTTTTCGAAAACGCCAGGCACTGGCAAGGTAACCGGGAAGCAGGGCGGCAGTGCCCGTCGCGTTAGCCAACAGTGGCGGTACGCCCACAAACACAAGGGCAAATAAGGTGATAAAGCTGCCACCGCCCGCCACCGCATTTAACATGCCGCCGAGTAAGCCTGCGAGGGCGATCAGTAACCAGTCCATAGTGAATACTCCGCAGCTATTGATGTGGTGAACTAGAATATCAATTGCTCATAAAAACATCACCTTAACAGTAAGTCACTCAGATGAAAAGCCATCAATATTGTAAGTCGCGGTAGATTGATGGCTTTGTTATGGGGTCTGAATCGGGTTTAGGCATAAAGCCTTGGCTTTAAGTGTTATGCCGCTAGATTCATCAAAAGCTATTAAGTCTTAGCACTGATGTATTTATTCAGCATGGAACAGTCCTGAAGCAAATATCACGGTGGCTATGGCCAAGTATTGATCGCTAAATACCTCTTCTCCCCAGCAATGTTGTCCACGCTCTTGATAGTACACATGGTAGCTGGCATTCGATGGCGTAGCGATGCAGTACCAACCATCAAAGGTCTGCTTGCTAAAGTTGACCCAATACTGCGCATCCGCCTGTTTGATCTGCTGGACTAGCGCTTCATCTTGCGCCAATAGCGCCGCCAGTTCGGCTGCGCTGGTGAGTTTGTGTTCGGTTTTTAACTGATTGAGTAGTGCTTTGAGTGTCATTATTGAAGGCCTTTTATCCTGAGGCGCTGTGTTAGCGAATCGCTGAGGCAATCGAGGATTCGATTAAAGCGTCAAAAACATCGGCTTGGCCTGCGGGGAGCAGTTGCCGATGAATTTCGCGGCGCTTTGCACTGTCAAATAAACGCTCCGCTACCCAACCCGTTAAATAGAGTGAGGACAAACAACCTCCCGCAGTGGCAATATTGCCATTGATCACCAGAGCGGAGTCTTCCACCTCCACACCCATGGCCACTAATGCGGGTTTGGCATCGGGGTGAGTTGTTGCTGAGATATTGTCGAGTAAGCCTAACTTGGCAAAGAAGAATGAGCCCGCACAAATACTGCCAAGCAATTGCCGTGCGGGATCTAATTTAAGGGCCGACATAAACTCAGGATCCGCAAGTGCGGCAGGTACGCCTTTGTAACCACTGCTGAATAATACCACGTCAGCTTCGGCGACTTGCGCGACATGACCATGGGTTTCTACCGTCATTCCCAAACTCGACCTGTGGCTAGGTTTAGTGCCTAGCACTTTGACTGTCCAATCGGTTGTTGTGCGGCCGAGAATATCGCGCATTAAAAAGAAATCGATATCGGTAAATTCATCAAATATCACAATCGCAATCTGGTACATCCTTTGTCCTCTGGTTTGTATTCTGGTTAATGTGTGGGTTAACACGTCATCGGCCGCATCATCAATCCGTCGCTCCCTGTCGTTGCAACATAATCACCCATATGTTTGTGACTGCGTTTATTAAGAGTGGGAGAGTAATAAAGTCTCATACTGAAATGGCAGTGAGCTCATAGGTACGTTGCTATTTCTAAGCCCATTATGCCCCAAAACAAGTCGGCTGAACCGGATATTACGATATATGCATTGCCACTGTTTCCCCAGTGACACGCCGTCCTTTTATTTTACAAGAAGTATTCCTATAGGCTCGACGGCGGCATCTGCAACACATGGAAGTGTAAATGCCGCGTTCACATGGCCTATGATATTCCCGACATCATAGTGGCATTTCCCATATCCTTATGGGTTAGATGTGAAAGAGCGGCCATGCCGCCAACGTCACAGTTGCAACAATGACAATCTTAACGACCATTGAACTGTTCATCTGGCTAAAAGTTTTTTGCCCCAAAACAAGTCGGCTGAATCGGATATTGCGATATATGCATTGCCACTGTTTCCCCTGTGACACGCCGTGAATATATCCCTATAGGCTCGCCGGCGGCATCCATGCCGCCAACGGTCACAGTTGCAACAATGGCAATCTTTACGATCATTGAACTGTTCATTTGCCAAAAAAGCTAATGCCCCATTCCGATTTCGGTTAGTTAGCTCAATCGAGAATTCCCACTCCTGCTGCTATACAAATTTTCATCTAGTTACCTATGTTTGGCCCTACCGCTAAACGGCTAATAATGTATGGCTATACAGTCATATTTAAATTTAGGTGTTTTGGTATTATTTTTAGACAAAATCAGTGCGCACTAATTCCATACGCAATAAATAAAACGCTATAAAATCAATTGACTATAGTATCTTGCTTTTAGTTCATAGGTCTGGCAAAACGCGCATGCGCGTTTTGCCAGATGGTATATTTGGCAGAAAGCTGATAAGTTGTTTGCATACAGATAGTTAACCGTGCGCGTTTTCACAGGTCTAATGAGGTAAACGCGCATGCGTAGGAATAAAATGTTATAAGTCTGAGTTCATAATCAGCAGCACTAGCGCTAACTCCCAAACGGGTTTATCAGTCTGTGCGATTACATAAGTTAGTTCAAAAGGTACTGAAATGGATAATTTAATAACAATTGGCTTAATAGCTGTAGCTATTCTGGCTGTACTAGGGCTTGGAATAAAAGTTGTAATCAGCTTCAGATCTGGAAGTAAAAGCAACTTTAAAAATGTACGAGCTGGCGGCGACGTTGTAGGCCGAGATAAGGTTCAAAAGTAAATGTTTAATTGGCTCAGAAATATTACGGCCGGCGGAGATGTTGTTGGACGAGACAAGATAACAAATATCTTACCAGCTCCTACACAGATGGATTTGCTGTCGCAAAAGTATGTTGAAGAAAAGTCAAATCAACAAGTGACTTATGTAATTATTGATGAGCTGACTCACTATAGTAATGAAAATTACGATATTCGAGATTTGACTGAAAAACTTGAAGATGCTGGGTTTGGTTATTTGGTTGATGTCGGAGAGGAACTAAAGGAAGAAGTTAGTAAGTTAATTATTCGGAATCAGCATTACAAGTCGGCTCAGAAAATCATTACTTATCTATTGGCCGAAGTTGAGTCTATTTTTAACGCAAATATTAAAATAAGGTTACTTGATGTAAGGGAAGAAGCAGCATTGAAGCTACTTTTCAGAACGCATCTTGAGAAAGAAATTCAAGCTCACCTAGGTGATAATGTTTTAGAAATTTTCAATCGTCAAATCAATGGCATGGTTTATTTCCTTACGGGGAATTGCCACTTGGAGTGGAAATAATGCTTTTATATAACAAAGCTCTGGATCCAAACCATACACTTCTGCGCATGACGGCATTACTAATTTCTTGGAAAGCTGAAAGTCTAGAAAGTGATGCACTGCGTTTATTTGACTTCTTAATCGCAAATCCTGCACATATTGAAAAACTATCTGTTCCAAGAGATAAATTTACCGATAAAAATGAGTTTAAAAGTTACAAAAACCGATATCAGAATTTTGAACCAAAAAGTCTCTTCAATGCGATGAAAGAAATACATTTTCTTGCTATTGAGCGACTAGTTGTTCTTGGGGTGTTGAAAACAGGTAATAACTCCTCGGAATATAATGTCTACCTCGAAAATATTCCTGAAGGATTAAAGAGCTTAGCTGAATCAAAAGAAAATAGCATATCTAGTCAAGCAATTGATTTTATTGTTGAAAATTTAATATCGATCTCAGTTACGGGTTCTGATGGACTAAAAAAAATAACAAGCTTAATGGATTATAGATACGATGTTAATTAAACCTACTTTGAAGGTTGAGAGGCTTCATGTAAAAAGAGGCTCTATAGTCGCTTTTGATGAAGCCTTTCATCATGGCGTTAATGTATTGTCTGGTAAGAATGGTTCTGGCAAAACCTCCGTAATTCAACTTTTAATGTATGGACTAGGATACGAAGTCCCAAATTGGAAAGAAGAAGCGGGTCTTTGTGACAATATTTATGTTGAGTTAAAAGTCAATGGCAGTCCCGTTACCATTAGGCGTAAAAACAATGGTTCAGATAAGCAATCAATGGATTTTTGTTTTTCAGAAATGGATGTGGCATTAGCCTCTCCTCTCACAAATTGGTTTAATTATCCGTATTCAATAGGAAGCAAACCGAGTTTTTCTCAACAAATGTTTGAAGTACTTGGCCTGCCCGAAGCAAAAGCAGATGCAAACAATAACAATGTAACTTTACATCAAGTATATCGACTAATTTATGCAGACCAATCAAATACTTCTAGTGCCATATTTAACAATGAGCCGTTCGATTCTGCATTCAAAAGGGAATCTGTAGGTAAATACTTATTAGGCTTATACGATAATGAACTTTATGACGCAAAGATAAAACTTATTGAAGAAGAAAAGAATCTACAAAAGATAATTGCAAAACTTCAGGCAATTCAGTCGGTCGTTGGAAAGACTTCTTTTGGTGAGGGTGTCGGAACCATTGAAGAACAGAAAAAAAATATATTAGATAAAATTGCCTCTATTAATGTCGAAATTATAGATGTTAAAGAGAAGTCTTTGATTTCATACAGTTCTGATAAAAAAGAAACAGAATCCTCTGCAAAAGAAAGCGTAGCAATTCGGAACAAACTGTTAGAGGTAGAAACTGAAATTCAGCAATTGAATTACAATATACTTGACTCTGAAGAGTTTGTATCTGAGCTTATTGACAAACAGTGTGCGCTAAGAGACTCAATTAAAGTTGGAGGTTTGATTGATGGATTCAAATTCTCATCGTGTCCAAGTTGCCATAAATCACTCAAAGAAAAAGCCAAGGACTGCTGTAGCTTATGTGGTGAGCCGATAGAGTCAACAGATAGTTCGAATAGTCTCCTTAGAATGAAGAATGAAATAGCAATCCAGCTTCGTGAATCTGAAAAGTTATTGGAAAAGAAAAAGCAAAAACTAACGGATCTTACAAATAAGCGAAAGGAATTAAGAAGCTTATTCAGGAAACAAGTTAGCAAAGTTACTGCAAGCATGAGCTCTGTCGATGCAAGCAAAGAAAGGCAGCTATTTGATCTTTACCGGCTAACAGGTGAACTCGAAGAAAAACTTCAAACATTAGATAAAATTGCTGAGCTTCATCAGTCTTTAATCGAATTGCGTGGTGAGCGAGACACTGTTCAGTCTGAAGTTAACAGGCTTAGTGACAAAATAGAATTGATAGGAAAACAAAGATTTAAGCGTGAGCCGGAAATTCAGGCGCTTATCTCCGAGAAGCTTTGTGAGTTGCTTCGAAAAGATAATGGTTCAGAAAAGGAATTTAAAAATGCAGAGTATGCAGAGTTTGATTTTGCTGCCAATAGTGTATCAGTGAATGGAAAAACAGCCTTCTCAGAAAGTGGAATAGTCTTGTTAAATAACGCTTTTCATGTTGCTCTGTTGATGGCAGCACTTGAAAAAACATATGTACGCCTCCCCAGATTCTTGGTTCTCGATGGTATTGAAAATGGCGGGATGGAAGATGACCGCTCGAAGAACTTTCAAAAGGTCGTTGTTGAGGCTCTATCCCGTTACGAAACAGATTTTCAATTGGTCTTTGCGACAAAAAATATTGATGAAAGTTTAAGGTCAAAGGATTATATAGTTGGTGAGGAATATAGCGAGTCAAATAAAAGCCTAAAATCTTTTAATTGATTTCTCTATATACGACTGTAAAGAAAAACGACTTATAACAAGGCGCTGCACTCGGATAAATTACTCGCTGTGCTCCTAATTTATCGGTGAGCGCGGCGTTAATCCATAGAAATTTTTATCCAAAACAGACTTGTTAGAGTTAAGTCTTTAACTCGAAAATGTCCCGAAGTGAGTTACAACGAGTATGATACTTTAATACTCAGTTGTAGCTTGGTTTGGACTTGGTAGTAGCAACTAGTATGAATCTGTATTTTTGGCCACGTTTAATCTTAAACGGTTCTAGCAGGGATAATTGACAGTTTAGTATAAGACTTATTTCTCACCAACATTAAGATATTTAGCTAACAACTTGAGCATCCTTACTATTTAGGCTGCGGCAAGTTTACCGCAACTGCATACAGGGTGGCTAACTGTGAGGTAAAACGGCTATACAAGTCACCAATGCACACGATGTATAAAGCAGGGTTGAATACGCAGAACATTGCAGCAAACAGCGCTGATGCATTGGCGACCATCGGAAAAAGGGACTTTTTCGTTGAGCCCCCAAGGATGGGTTTACGGCGTGTCGCCAGAGCATAAGTGCTGTTGCACTCGACAGTTAAGCAAAGCAATAAAAAGCCCAGAATCATCTTCTGGGCTTTTTAAAACTAAAAAATCGGTTAACGCTCAACACTTTTTAGGCTAAAGCTTCAATTTAACGTAAGTTTCAAGCCTTATTGCTATAGGTTATTTGCGCATTTTAAAGAACGCTTAAAACACCATCTCTGGTACATGGTCAGGCACGATTAATTTGCCAGCGGTTTTGCTGACAATTTCTTCAACGCTGACACCGGGGGCGCGCTCTAACAGATGGAAGGCGCCATCTTTAATCTCGATAAAGGCTAAATCGGTGACAACACGTTTGATACAGCCGTAACCTGTGAGGGGCAATTCGCACACGGGTAACAGCTTAGAGTTGCCGTACTTATCGGCGTGCATCATAGTGACGATGATATTTTCCGCACCCGCGACTAAATCCATTGCGCCGCCCATGCCCTTGATGAGCTTGCCTGGGATCATCCATGAGGCAATGGAACCATTCACATCGACCTCAAAGGCGCCGAGTACGGTTAAGTCCACATGGCCGCCACGGATCATCGCAAAGCTTTCGGCGGAGGAGAAAAACGAGGCCCCTTTTACCGCGGTAACGGTTTGTTTGCCGGCGTTGATTAAATCCGGATCGATGGTTTCTTCCGTCGGAAATTCACCCATGCCGAGCAGGCCGTTTTCCGATTGCAGCATCACTTCCATGCCTGCGGGAATGTAGTTGGCCACGAGCGTGGGAATACCAATACCGAGGTTGACGTAGTAGCCGTCTTGTAATTCTTTGGCAACGCGCTGTGCCAGTTGTTCTCTTGATAATGCCATGATCTTTATCCTTCCTTTACCTAGAGTCGCTATTGGCCTCAATTTTTCGGTCTTTATTTAGGGCTTAGACTCTGTCGCTTTAGCTTGCGTAGTTAATCGTTCAGCGTTGCTTATTTCGCCGCTTTTACCGTGCGCTGCTCGATACGTTTCTCGAACTTGCCTTGGATGACGCGATCAACATAAATGCCGGGTGTATGGATATGATCAGGATCGAGCTCGCCCGGCTCCACAATAAACTCGGCTTCCACTACCGTGATTTTGCCCGCAGTCGCCATCATAGGGTTAAAGTTAGCGGCGGTTTTGCGGAACACTAAGTTACCCATAGTATCGGCCTTCCAAGCGCGAACGAGGGCAAAATCGGCAGTCAGAGACTCTTCTAACACATAATGACGGCCTTTGATTTCACGGGTTTCTTTGCCTTCCGCCACGGGGGTACCGTAGCCTGTGGCGGTGAAAAACGCCGGAATACCGGCACCGCCCGCGCGGATTTTTTCCGCCAGCGTGCCCTGCGGCGTTAAAATCACATTGAGTTCGCCCGAGAGCATTTGCTGTTCGAAAGTGGCGTTCTCACCTACGTAGGAGGCGATCATGGTCGAAATCTGGCGATGTTTTAACAATAAGCCCAGACCGAAATCATCCACACCAGCGTTGTTTGAAATGGCGGTTAAGCCCTTAACGCCCATCTTAACCATTTGATTGATTAAGCCTTCAGGAATACCGCACAGGCCAAAACCGCCAACCATAATGGTCATATCATCGGATAAACCTGCTAACGCTTCTTCATAGCTGCTGACGACTTTATTGAGTCCTGCCATTTTTATGTCCTTTTACTGTTATTCAGTCCTCAAGGCGCTAGGTATGTTTAGCGCCTCGACGCTTGAGTCTAGGCTTTAGCGCCCTGCAAGATTGCATTGGCGACTTTAGAGCCATTAAGACGATTTAATTGTTTGCTGATCCCAAAACCCGCTAATGCCAGTTTTTCTAAATCGATACCCGTCTTCAAACCGAGCCCGTGGAGCATATAGACCAAGTCTTCACTCGCCAGATTGCCCGATGCGCCTTTTGCATACGGGCAACCACCTAGGCCCGCCACTGAGGCATCAAAGCTGCGCACACCTAAGTCGAGGCAGGCGGTAATATTGGCTAATGCTTGGCCATAGGTGTCGTGGAAGTGCAGGGCGAGTTTTTCTACCGGCACTCGCTCCATCACGGCTTGCAGCATTTTACGGGCTTTTAACGGCGTGCCTACACCGATAGTGTCGCCGAGCGAAATTTCGTAACAGCCCATTTTGTAAAGGATTTCAGACACTCTTGCCACTTCGCTCGCCGCGATTTCCCCTTCATAGGGGCAGCCTAAAACGCAGGACACATAGCCACGCACTGGGATATTGGCGGCTTTTGCCATGTCCATCAACGGGATAAAGCGTTCAATCGACTCTTCAATCGAACAGTTGATATTGCGTTGGCTAAAGCTTTGTGACGCCGCACCAAAGATAGCGACTTCGGAAGCTTTTGCATCCAGCGCCAGCTCCAAGCCTTTGACATTGGGGGTGAGGGCGCTGTAAACCACGCCCGCTTGACGGCGAATTTGGCGCAATACTTCGCCGCTATCGGCCATTTGTGGCACCCATTTGGGTGACACAAAGCTGCCTGCTTCAATTCGCTTCACGCCCGCATCGGCGAGGGATTCAATCAAGGCGACTTTGGCCTGTGTCGGGACGGCGGCTTCATTCTGCAAGCCATCACGTGGCCCCATCTCGAACAGGCTAACCCTATCCGAGCTGGCGCTTACCGAGGTCGCGCTTAAGTTCGAAAGATCCAGCGCAGACATTTAGGCTTCCTCACTCTGGGCTTTGGGCTCAACATGGAGCAGCACGGCGCCATCGCTCACTAACTCGCCCGCCTTGAAGTAGAACTCGGTAACAATACCGTCGAAGGGCGCTTCGATGGTGTATTCCATCTTCATCGCTTCCATCACCAGTAGCCCTTGTCCCGCCTTCACCTCTGCACCGACTTCCACTAAGTGGGTGACGACTGTGCCGTTCATCGGGGCCTTGAGTTTATCTTCATTGCTGGATTCGGCCTCAACCACTTGGGTTTTTACCGCCCTGAAGTGATAACTGCCTGAGGGTAAAAACAGTGTAAAATCATCGCCCTGAGCGCTGACGGGCACTTTACTCTTATGGCCGTTGATTTCGGCTAACAGTAAATCCTGCTTAAGCTCACCACTCAGGGACTTGCTCACTTGGCCCTCTGCTGCGGGTTGGGATAATTGGTAGTGATCGCCAAAGTCTAATAACACCAATTGTTGTAATTCGTGGGCATCGTCGAGCAGGGCAATAGTATGCTGGCTAACGCTGTTGAGTCTAAAGCCACTGACTTGGCCCCAAGGCGAGTAAGGATCGGCGCTATTAATTGCCTGTGCCTTGGCGGCTTCTTTACGGGCAAGTACTTGATACAGCGCGGCAAAAGCGATAGCCGTATCGGTTTCGCTCGAAGCACTGCCAATCAGCGCATCGCCGTAACGGTTGATAAAGTCGGTGCTAAAATCCGCCTTGGCAAAGGCAGGATGCTCGGCAATATTCGCCAAAAATTCAATATTGTGCTTAAGCCCGCTGATTTGGTAGGACTCGAGGGCATGCACTAGGCGCTGTAGCGCGCGCGGACGCGACTCATCCCACACGATGAGCTTGGCTATCATAGGATCGTAGAAATTACTGATCACATCGTTTTCACGGATGCCGGAATCGATACGCACGTATTTGCTTTGCTCGGGCTCGCGCAGGAAGTTGAGCTTACCGCTGGCGGGTAAAAACTCATTTTGCGGATCTTCGGCGTAAATACGTACCTCAAAGGCGTGTCCATGGATACGCACTTCGTCCTGTTTGAGCGGTAACGGCTGACCACTGGCGACCATTAACTGCCATTTGACTAAGTCTTGGCCCGTCACCATTTCGGTCACAGGATGCTCTACCTGCAGACGGGTATTCATCTCCATAAAGTAGAAGCTATTGTCGGTATCTAACAGGAATTCAACGGTTCCCGCACCGACATAATCGATGGCCTTGGCGGCAGCGACGGCGGCTTCACCCATTTGGGCGCGCAGTTCATCACTTAAACCTGGGGCAGGGGCTTCTTCGACCACTTTTTGATGGCGGCGCTGAATCGAGCAGTCGCGATCCGATAAGTAAATTGCATTGCCAAAGGTGTCGGCAAACACTTGTACTTCGACGTGGCGCGGTTGGCGTAAATAACGTTCCATCAATAACTTATCGTTGCCAAAAGACGAGGCCGCTTCACGGCGCGCCGAGTTGATGGCGTCCATGATTTCGCCTTCATGCTCAACGATACGCATGCCTTTGCCACCGCCACCGTAGGCGGCTTTAATCAGCATCGGAAAGCCGATTTTTAAGGCTTCAGCCTTGAGGGTGGCATCGGTTTGATCGTCGCCATGGTAACCCGGCACTAAAGGCACTTGAGCCGCCGTCATAATGGCTTTGGCTGCACTCTTGCTGCCCATGGCATCGATGGCATCGCTGCCAGGGCCAACAAACACGATACCGGCCGCCTCACACTTGCGGGCAAAGTCGGCGTTTTCCGATAAAAAACCATAACCTGGGTGAATGGCTTGCGCCTGAGCTTTTTTGGCGATTTCAATAATCAAGTCGCCCTTGAGGTAAGAATCCGCCGGGGCGCTGCCACCTAAGTAAAACGATTCGTCGGCCATGGCAACATGGCGGGCGTTTTTATCGGCATCGGAATATAAGGCTACGGTGCGAACGCCCATGGCCTGCGCGGTTTTGATAATGCGGCAGGCAATTTCACCACGGTTAGCAATTAAAAGCTTAGTGAACATGCTGTTAGTCAACATCAAAGAACTCCTTGAGTATCTGTTGGCGTGTGCCAGTTCGGCTGACGTTTTTCGAAGAAGGCGTTTAAACCTTCTTGGCCTTCATCAGATACCCGAATGCGGGCGATGCGCTCGCTGGTGTAATCAATCGTATCTTGGTCTATCACGCCGTCTTCGAGGCGGGCGAGTAGGGTCTTTACCCATGCCATTCCCTGCGGGCTGTTGGCGAGCAGCGCGGTGATAATCGGTTGGGCTGCGGCCGCTAAATCATCGTTTATTTCATGGATAACATTGAGTTTGAGCGCCGTTTGCGCATCAAAACGCTCCGCGGTCAGCATATAGCGGCGTGAGGCGCGATTACCCATGGCGCGGGCAACGTAGGGGCTAATTACCGCAGGGATAAGCCCTAGTTTGACTTCGCTTAAGCAGAAGCTTGCGCGCTCAGTGGCGATGGCAATATCACTGGCGCAAATTAACCCAAGTGCGCCGCCAAAGGCAGCGCCTTGGACTAAGGCGATAGTGGGTTTTGGAAAGGTATCTAAATCCTGCATCAGCTTAGCCAGCGCCTTGGCGTCATTCAGGTTTTGATCAAAATCCATCTTGGCTTGTTTGCGCATCCAGTTTAAGTCGGCGCCTGCACTGAAGTTTTTGCCATTGGCTTTTAATACCAAGAGTTTGCAGTCTTTGTGCTCGGCAAAATAACCGAGGACAGCAATCATTTCGCTGATCATCACCTCATCGAAGGCGTTGTGCACTTCTGCTCGGTTAAGGATTAACTCGCCCACGCCATTATTCAGCACATAGCTGACGTGCTGCAAATTGCCTAAGGATTGAGTGCTAGTGTTCTGGTGTTGTGTGTCAGTCATTATTATTCCCGTCATAGTAATTCCCTCTATGAGTGATACGTAAGGCATCGCAAGATGCGTTACATACGGAAGACGCCGAAACGGGTGTCTTCGATAGGGGCATTTAATGCGGCTGACAGGGCAAGGCCCACCACATCACGGGTTTGCGCCGGGTCGATAATGCCGTCATCCCACAGGCGGGCGCTGGCATGGTAGGGATGACCCTCTTTATCGTATTGGGCAATAATCGGTGCTTTAAAGGCTTTTTCGTCCTCAGCAGACCATTCTTCGCCTTTACGGGCTAAACCGTCACGGCGCACTGTCGCTAATACGCCAGCGGCTTGCTCGCCACCCATCACAGAGATGCGTGCATTGGGCCACATCCACATCATGGTCGGCTCGAACGCGCGGCCGCACATACCGTAGTTACCCGCGCCGTAGCTGCCACCGATAATCACTGTGAATTTAGGCACATTGGCGCAGGAGACTGCGGTCACCATCTTGGCACCGTGCTTAGCGATACCTTCGTGTTCGTACTTTTTACCCACCATAAAGCCGGTGATGTTTTGCAGGAACAGCAGCGGGATCTTGCGCTGGCAGCATAGCTCGATAAAGTGCGCGCCTTTTTGCGCCGATTCTGAGAATAAAATGCCGTTGTTGGCCACAATCCCCACGGGATAGCCGTGAATACGGGCAAAACCACAAACTAGGGTTGCGCCATAGTTGGCCTTAAACTCATCGAAATCGGAGTCGTCGACGATGCGGGCGATCACTTCTTTGACATCGAAGGGCTTTTTCAGATCGGTGCCGACGATGCCGTAGAGTTCGCTGATATCAAACTTAGGTGGCTTAACCGGGCTCAGTAAACTAGTAATTTGTTTTTGATGGTTCAGACGCAGTACTGCGCGGCGGGCAAGCTCTAATGCATGCTCATCGTTTTGGGCTAAGTGATCCGCGACACCTGAAATTTTAGTGTGTACATCGGCGCCGCCGAGTTCTTCGGCGCTGACTTCTTCACCAGTCGCGGCTTTAACTAATGGCGGCCCAGCTAAGAAGATAGTGCCTTGTTCTTTAACGATAATCGATTCATCGGCCATGGCAGGCACATAGGCGCCGCCCGCGGTACATAGGCCCATCACCACCGCAATTTGTGGAATGCCCTTGGCGGACATTTGCGCTTGGTTGTAAAAAATCCGGCCGAAATGGTCGCGAGCGGGGAATACTTCATCCTGACGGGGCAAGTTAGCGCCGCCCGAGTCGACTAAATAGATACAGGGCAGATGACAGCGACTGGCAATCTCTTGTGCCCTTAAGTGTTTTTTGACCGTGATAGGGTAGTAAGTGCCGCCTTTGACCGTGGCATCGTTGGCGATAATCATGCACTCTACGCCACTCACTCGGCCGATACCGGCGATAATGCCTGCGGCGGGGACTTCTTCGTCATAGACTTCAAATGCCGCAAATTGCGACAATTCTAAAAAGGGCGAACCTGCGTCGAGGAGTTTCTCAACCCGTTGACGAGGAAGGAGTTTACCGCGGGCCAAATGGCGCTCTAGGGCAACGGGGCCGCCACCGAGTTCAATTTTGGCGAGTTTGGTTTTGAGATCGGCCACGAGGGCGGCCATATCGTCGGATTTGGCTTTAAATTCATCGCTACGGGCGTTGATACGACTGCTTAATTGCGTCACTTTGATTGTCCTTATAAAGCGGTAACTCAGTATCAGTTGGCTCGGTGGGCGAGGGGCATGAAAGGCTAAAGCTCGTCATGCGCCGCTCGCCCTTGGCTGCTTATTTCGATTCGTTAAAGAGCTCGCGGCCAATCAGCATACGGCGAATTTCTGAGGTGCCGGCGCCAATCTCATAGAGTTTGGCATCGCGCAGTAAGCGGCCAGTGGCATACTCGTTGACGTATCCGTTACCGCCGAGCAATTGAATGGCATCCAGTGCCATTTTGGTCGCCAGCTCCGCGCTGTAAAGAATGGCGCCCGCGGCGTCTTTGCGGGTGGTTTCACCGCGATCGCAGGATTTCGCCACGCTATACACATAGGCTTTGGCGGCGTTCATGCCGGTGTACATATCGGCTAATTTGCCTTGTACTAATTGGAATTCACCGATGGATTTGCCAAATTGCTCACGCTCGTGGATATAAGGCACGACGATGTCCATACAGGCGTTCATGATCCCCAGCGGGCCGCCTGACAGCACGACGCGCTCGTAATCTAAGCCGCTCATCAGCACTTTGACGCCATTGTTGAGGCCGCCGAGAATGTTTTCCTCTGGCACTTCGACATCTTCAAACACCAGTTCACAGGTGTTTGAACCGCGCATCCCCAGTTTGTCGAGTTTTTGCGCTTGGCTGAAACCTTTAAAACCACGCTCAACGATAAAGGCCGTGATGCCGTGTGCGCCTTTGGTTAAGTCGGTTTTGGCATAAATTACATAGGTATTGGCATCGGGACCGTTGGTGATCCACATTTTGTTGCCATTGAGGATATAGCGGTCGCCTTCTTTACGGGCGTGCAGCTTCATAGAAACCACATCTGACCCTGCATTGGGCTCACTCATCGCCAGAGCGCCGATATGTTCACCGCTGACCAGCTTTGGTAAATACTTGGCTTTTTGCTCAGCATTACCGTTGCGATTAATTTGGTTGACACACAGGTTGGAGTGGGCGCCGTAACTTAACCCGATAGAGGCCGAGGCACGGGAAATCTCTTCCATGGCGACCACGTGGGCAAGATAGCCCATGTTTGCTCCGCCGTATTCCTCAGGCACAGTAACACCTAAGAGTCCCATTCCACCGAGCACGGGCCAAATTTCGTTAGGGAAGGCATTGTCGTGGTCGACTTTAGCGGCAATGGGGGCGATTTCGTGTTTAGCGAAATCTTGCACCGCATCGCGCAGCATATCGACTTCTTCGCCTAGGCCAAAATTGAGACTGGTGTAGAGTGAGTTCATTGCTTGTGTCCTATCTAAGGTTCTAATTTATATTTTTATGATTATTAGGTGCTTGAGTCTTTAAAACCGTCTTACAGTGCGTGATTTATCCCTGTCACGCGGTCGTACCAACTGAGGTGTTGATTAATGCTATGCTCGCAAGCCTCGAAGGAATTAGGCCTTGGCCTTGCTTTCTTCTAGGGCGAGGCGGCATTGCTGCTCGGCCGAATTCAGCTCCATCAGTACCACTTTAATGTCGTCCATTTGCTGCTGCAGTGCGGATTTTTTCTCTTCCACTAGGGCAAGCATGGTATTGAGCTGGGTGGTGCTGCTCTTGTCGGCATCGTAGAGTTCGAATAGGCGACGGGTTTCTGCGAGGGAGAACCCAAGGCGCTTGCCGCGCAGGATAAGTTTGAGTCGAACCCTGTCTTTGAGACTGTAAATGCGGGTTTGACCGCGACGTTTTGGCTTAAGTAAGCCTTGGTCTTCGTAAAAACGAATGCTTCGGGTCGTGATATCAAACTCTTTAGAGAGATCACTGATCGAATAAGTCGTTTGTGGCGTGTTAGTTGCGCTCATTCAGGCACCTTAGTTAATCATTTTTATGCAAGATATATGAAGTTTACGTAAAGGTAAAGATTGCGACGTGGTTAGTCTGATTTTTTTGTCAATTCTTGTTGCCACTCGCTCGAGCGGCTTCAGTTCAAACTATTGATATTAATGATGTAAGCGCGAGAGGGAAAGGCTCTGGTGAAGCGGGGAAGTGCCGCGTTGCCCTCGTCTTACTATTGGGCAACGCAGCGCTGTGGATTGAGCAAACAACTTGTATCAAATGCCGCGATTATTAGCGCTTACTCCATAGTGTTGAGTAAACCATCATCGGCTAACACACCCTCATAGGTTGGGCGGTTTAACGCCTCGATAAGTACCGGATCGCGTTTGTATATGTCATTGTAAAACTTGATTTTCCCGTCCTTTAAGGTGACGGTCCAATACATGATCAAAATGTCTAAGGGTTCATCTAAGAACAGGTTTTCCGTTTTTCCCTCACTCAATTTGCTACTGAGCGTGTTACTTGACCAATTGGCATTGGCACTTAGCAATTTATCCGCCAGCACGAGTGGATCTTTGACTCGAATACAGCCATGACTGAAGGCTCTATCCGTTTGTTCAAACAGACTTTTAGCTGGCGTATCGTGCAGATAAATCGAGTATTGGTTAGGGAAGATAAACTTAACTAAACCTAGAGAGTTATCTTCACCAGGGTCTTGCACAAACCAGTAGGGGAAGTTTTTGCGCGTCATGCTATGCCAATCGATACCACTTGCATCGACGGGCGTGCCCGAGCCTTCGACTACTTTAAAGTGTTTCTTCTGTAAATAATCGGGATCTTTACGTAAGTGATTGATGATCTCTGTCGAGATGCTGCGGGGCACAGTCCAAGTTGGATTAACGACCACGTATTTTAACTTGGATTTAAACAGCGGCGTTTTAGCGTTAATTTTGCCGATGATAATGTCGGTTCGCCAGCTTAAGCTATTGTCTTTAAAGAGTAACAGCTCATAACCTGCTAAGTTAACGATCAGGTAATTGGCGGGCAAGTTTGCCGATAACCAGCGCGCACGCTCGAGGTTAATACGGATCTGATCGACCCGTTGCGAGTAGGGCACATTGAGCGCCGCCATAGTGCCCGCACCAATCACGCCATCGGCTTTGAGACTGTGGTCGGTTTGGAATTGACGCACCGCGGCTTCAAGCGTGCTGTCGTATGTTAAGGGCTGGTTCTGGGCGGCGCTATTGTCCGCTGGCGCACTTGCAGCTAAGTAACCTAACTCGGTTAGCCGTGTGGCAATACCTTGTACCGAGGGGGAAGTACTACCCGGTTTGATGACTTCCGTATAGGGTATGGGGCTAAAAGGATAACGCGCCGCCAAGTCTTTGTACTGGGCAAGATACTGTTTAAGCTGGTGATAGGGTGCAATCTTAGGCGCTAAGCCTGCAATAGCGTCAGCCACAGTGTGCGCTTTAATGTGTTCTTCGAGCTGCTTTAATGTGGTGTCGAAATCGAGATGGGTTTCATCATAATTCCAGGTTTTGCCGAGCATACTGGGGTTTACTTTGCCATTCAGTAAATGAATGGCGTAGGTGATGATCCCATCGCTTAGGAGCACTTCAAATACATTGCTGCGGTATTCATCCTGCCAACTCGAGGCACTGAGCTGTTGGTAAAGTTCGACTAGCTTGGAGTAGTGATAATCTTCCTTCGACAATCCTTCATCATCGGCACTTTTTATCACATCGAGCATAGTGCCCGCGTAGTCTCTATCTTGCCAAAGCGGCTGATATTGACGTACTTGGTAGACCCGCGACAGCAACTTGGCACTAATGACCTGAGTGTTGTCGACTTTCGCTCGCTCACCAATAGATAAGGGTTCGAGTAAAGTCTCTAGCTGTTGGGTTGACGCAAAGCTGCTCGCGCTAACGAGACTGAGGATCAGGAGTAAGGCAGGTTTGAATTGTTTGAAGCGCATCATAATGAGTATTTCTTTCCATGAAAAAAACCATTAAAGACATAAGACTAAGTTGAATCATTTCGCACAGCAAGCGAGATGTACAATTATCCAACATGTTTAACAATTTTAGCGGTTATATCCCTTAGTCTAATGGGGGAATAGCGCAGGGCAGGTCATAATCCCTGAGGGAAGGAAGGGGAGAGTTTCATCTGTGGTGACATGGGTGAGTGTCATGATGGGAGGCCTTATGACAGATGTTGGACAACAATTACATCAGACATCCATTGCGAATAAACAGGCATTTTGGCAACAAGCCGCCAAGGCCTTAGACTGGGTGACGCCGAGCAAACAAATATTAGATGAAAGCGAGGCACCGTTTTATCACTGGTTCAGCGATGGCGAGTTAAACACTTGCTACAACGCGGTGGACAGGCATGTGTTGGCGGGGCGTGGTGAGCAAATCGCTATTCATTACGTGAGCCCTGTGACTGAAACCGAATACAGCATTACTTACCGTGAGTTGCAGGCCCAAGTGGCAAGGCTTGCGGGCTATTTGCAAAGTGTTGGCGTGACTAAGGGAGACCGTGTGGTCATCTACATGCCCATGGTGCCCGAGACCGCCTATGCCATGCTTGCCTGCGCGCGCATTGGCGCTATTCATTCGCTGGTCTTCGGCGGCTTTGCGGCCAATGAGCTGGCGACTCGGATCAATGATGCCAAACCAAAGTTGGTAATGTCTGCCTCCTGCGGGATTGAGCCTTCAGGCGTGGTGCCCTATAAACCCTTACTGGACAAAGCATTAAATGAAGCGGTGCACAAAGTAGAGCACTGCTTGATTTTAAATCGCCCCCAATATGAAGCGCAGATGCAAGCGGGGCGCGATAAGGATTGGCAAACCGCCTTATGTACTAGCGATAGTGCCGATTGTGTGACGGTAAAAGCCACCGATCCCCTGTATGTGCTTTATACCTCAGGGACCACGGGTCAACCCAAAGGTGTGGTGCGAGACAATGGCGGCCATGCGGTGGCATTGGCTTGGTCCATGGCCAATATTTATGATATTGCCCAAGGGGATGTGTTTTGGGCAGCATCGGATGTGGGCTGGGTTGTGGGACACTCCTATATTGTCTATGGTCCGCTGCTTGTCGGGGCGACAACCTTGTTATACGAAGGTAAACCCGTAGGTACGCCGGATCCCGGCGCCTTTTGGCGCACGATTGCTAAGTATCGAGTCAAAAGCTTTTTTACCGCGCCCACGGCGATCCGTGCAATTAAGCGCGAAGATCCCGACGGCGAATTTATCCAAGGTGTTGATTTAAGCTGCTTGAAGAATGTCTTTTTGGCAGGGGAGCGCTGCGATCCCGATACTTTGCATTGGGCCGAAGCGAAACTGCATAAACCGGTTATCGACCATTGGTGGCAAACTGAAACGGGCTGGCCTGTGGCGGCAAACCTGATGGGCGTGGCACCGATTGCCGTTAAAGCGGGATCGCCTGGCAGACCCGTCCCAGGGTATGAGGTCGATGTGGTCGATGAGATGGGCGCCAAAGTGGCGGCGAATGTCTCTGGTAATGTGGTCATCAAATTGCCGCTGCCACCGGGCACACTCACTACGCTCTGGCAAAATAATAAACGCTATCAAGACAGTTACTTATCTATGTACCCAGGTTATTACCTCACTGGGGATGCGGGTTACATGGATGAAGATGGCTATCTGTATATCATGAGCCGTATCGATGACATTATTAATGTAGCTGGCCATAGACTCTCCACCGGGCGGTTTGAAGAGGTGTTGTGCCAGCATCCCGATGTGGCCGAAGCGGCCGTGATTGGCGTCGACGATAAACTCAAAGGTCAAGTGCCCTTGGGCTTAGTGGTGCTGAAAAAGGGGGTGACCATTACGGACGAGGAGCTGCATAAACAGTTAATTGCCCTCGTTCGTCAAGAAATTGGTCCCGTCGCGTCCTTTAGGTTGGTGAGTGCGATTCAAAAGCTGCCGAAAACCCGCTCGGGCAAAATCCTGCGCGGCACTATGCGTAAAATTGCCGATAATCAGCAATATACGGCGCCAGCGACTATTGAAGATCCGCAGACACTCGATTTAGTCCGCACAACCTTAACCCGCATGGGTTATGCCGATGCTCTCGTGGGGTAATCTGACTAGGTAGTCGTGAGCGTCCTTAAATAGGGGCAGTAAAGCCAAGATAAAGCAATAGTCTGATGAGAGAGTCCCATCAGACTATCGCTTTTATTTTGGATGAAATCGCTAAAGTCCAAGGCTTGCTCTTATACATCACTATTTGCTAGTCTAGCCCGCATCCTAAAGGTTCTGCTTTGGCATCGGGCGTTTAGGACATTGGATCTTAGCTTCCTCATCAGGCACCTTTGTCTGCCTCAATGCTTTAGATCCAAACATACTTTCGATCTAAATAAACATTCGATGTAAATATACTCACAACGGCTTAGGGACGACCCTAAATACGCCGATATCAATTTGGGGACGACCCCGTATGGGAGTTCTCTATGAGCTGGTTTCTATTAATTCTTGCTGGGCTATTTGAAATTGGTTGGGCCATAGGGCTTAAGTACACCGACGGATTTAGCCGCCTCTGGCCGAGTGTCTTTACTGTGTTCTCCATGACAGTGAGTGTGCTGTTATTGGGGCTGGCGGTTAAACAGCTGCCAATAGGTACGGCGTATGGGGTTTGGGTTGGCATCGGTGCCATGGGCACCGCGATTGCGGGCATTATTCTCTTAGGTGAAGGGGTGAGCCTGCTGAAAATTGTCAGTTTAATCCTCATTTTGCTTGGCGTACTCGGTTTAAAACTCGCTCATTAATCAATTCACTTCCCCAAGGAAGCGCTCGCCCCAGATGTATACGATTGGTAAAGATGTTTGAAGAAATCTAGGAATATTCTCCTGAAAAAACAACGCATCTTAGACGGTAATCGAGATTACCAATCGTATGCATCGTCTATTGTCTCTGGTAATTAAGTTACAAAGCCCGATATAATTACACCTCCAAATTGGTTATTTCTAACCTCTGTGACCCGTGGGAATTATATAATGCAAAACCACAGCAATCTTAATGACATTGGCGTGATTGGCCTTGGCGTGATGGGCAAAAACCTCGCGCTAAACATTGCCGACAATCAATATCGCGTCAGTGCCTTCGACCTCGATCCTGTTAAAGTCAACGGTGTTTTACAGCAAGAAAAACAAGAACGTGTAGGACAGGATCTGCGTATTACAGGCTGTGCTAATCTTTCAGAAATGTTAGCAAGCCTCGCTCAACCCCGTATTCTCGTGCTGTCTGTCCCTGCGGGTGCGCCTGTGGATGGGGTATGTCATGCCTTGATTTCTGCCGGTATCGAAGCGGACGACATCGTTATCGATACGGGCAACAGTCTTTGGACGGATACCGTTGAGCGCGAAAAGCGTTACCAAGGGAAATTTATCTTCTTCAGCTCGGCGGTTTCGGGCGGAGAAGTGGGTGCTCGTTTTGGCCCTTCATTAATGCCAAGTGGCGATCTTGGTGCTTGGCAGCATGTGGCGCCGATTTGGAAGGCCATTGCCGCTAAGGTTGATCCTCAAACAGGGCTGCCGATTGAGCGGTTTGAGCCGGGTAATCCCGTGACCGAAGGTGAGCCTTGCACGACCTATATTGGTCCTGCTGGCGCCGGACATTATGTGAAAATGGTGCATAACGGGATTGAATACGCCGATATGCAGCTGATTTGCGAAGCCTATCAGTTAATGCACGATGGCTTAGGCATGAGTGCAGCACAAGTGGGTGAGGTGTTTGAACGCTGGAATAAGGGCAGTTTAAACAGCTATCTGATGGGGATCAGCGCCGAGGTGCTCAAACAGGCGGATCCGCTAACGGGTCAGCCATTAGTTGAGATGATCCTCGATAAAGCAGGGCAAAAGGGCACAGGCCTATGGACTGCGGTAAGCAGTTTGCAAATTGGTTGTCCGGCTCCCACTATTGCCGAAGCGGTTTATGCGCGCGCGGTCAGCACCCAAAAATCCCTCCGTGTTGAGCTCAGTAAAAAGCTCTCAGGTCCTGCCTCTGTGGCGATGGATGATGCTCAAAAAGCCTTTTTAATCGATGCCTTAGAGAGTGCGCTCTATTGCGCTAAAGTGTGTTGCTACGCCCAGGGTTTCCAACTCATGGCGATGACGGCGCAGGAGCAAAAATGGCAGCTCGATTTTGCTGAAATCGCGAAGATTTGGCGTGCGGGTTGTATTATTCGTGCCACCTTCTTGCAATCTATCACTCAAGCTTATCAAGCGAATGCGGACTTAAGCTGTTTATTGATGGCCGACACCTTTGCAACTACCTTGTCGGAAAAACAAACCGAGTGGCGCAGTGCTGTGGCGGCGGCAGTGATGCAAGGGATCCCCGTGCCTTGTATTAGTTCGGCATTGGCCTATTACGACAGTTACCGCAGCGAAACCCTGCCAGCAAACTTGCTTCAAGGTCAAAGGGACTTTTTCGGTGCCCATACCTTTGAGCGCTTAGATAAGCCCGCTGGCGAGAAATATCATTTAGATTGGAGTGCCCCAAACAGGGTATTAATCAAACTCTAAATAAATTGTACAAAGGCCCCTAAATAGGGGCCTTTATTTTTGTGATATTTAGTGCTGTTTTGAACATCAAGGTTTATCCAGTAAAACTATATTATTCAATATCCTAGTGGGAAATTTATTTTTTAATTGGCAAAATTTGGTTTACCGCAAGACTCAATATGGGCAATCATAGGCGATTAAATACTGATTGAAGTACCTTATGAACTACTGGAATAGCGATAACTTTGAAGGATTAAAGGCGATAGGGACTCAGTATTCGGCCCTGAAGGGGTATGAACTTTTTGGTCAATATTGCCTGCAAAAAGAACAAGGGCTAAAGAAGCAAGCGATTGCGACGGTAAACCAATTCGTGTCGCACTGTAAGAGCCTGTCCTTGGCTGAGCAGAGGCACATCGCAGAGGAGCTATCCTCCTTAGGTTTTGGGCACAGTGAAACACACCAGTTACTCGCTTATCCCCTCATCGTTCTACTAAAAGGCGTGCTGACCCAATGGACGTTAGATGAGCCTAACAATCCCATCCCCCACAAATGGTTAGGCTTTATTGCTGGGGATACCGATTCCTATGAAAGAGCGTTAGCGCTCGAGCCTAGCGATGAAATTTGCCTCACTCAAGTCGCGTTGTCTCACTTAAACAGTGTCGATTTTCAGACCCACCATCTATCGGAATCTGTGTTGCTGGGTGATATATCACGGGCAAAAGACTCGCTAGCGTCAGCACAAGCATTAATCACGCGATTACAGACGATTGAGCGTAAATCAAGGCTGCAAAACAGGCATGATTATTACCTGTCGATGGTTAATTGCTGGGAGGAGTATTCCACGCTTGCTGGGGATGAGCCTTTTCCGGATTGGTGCGCCGCCAAAGGTGAACAGTTTGATTTTTGGTCAATTGTTTATTATCAACGCTGAGCGAATGTATTCGCCGTGTAGGCATAACTGAGCGTGATTTGGGACAAATTAGGTCACAGCGACCGCAGATGATAGGCTAAACCAACGATAGGCTTTTACAGTATCAACATGATGAAAACCGATATTATTCAATCACTCGCAACTATTCAACGGCTCTTTGAGGCTGAACTTATTGCTTCTATCAAGGCGGCAAGTGCTCAAAAATCCCCCTACGGTTATGCGTTATTGCTGGGGGAAGATCTGGAAATGGCGTATCCCATTGCGGTGACGAATTGTGAGTCTGATTTAGCCGACCCCACAGATACTTACAGCCGATACATTCCCGATGAATGGCTCGAATGGCACGATGATCATTTCGCGAAGGTTAAGCATGCTTACAAAGCCTTATATCAAGTATTTTCACAGGCTTACACAGTGACGGATGGGGATTTTTGTTACACAGAGGTCGCGCTGGAGTTTATGGAGCAACTCTATGGCATGTATTTGGCGGCCATGAAAAAGGTGATAGGGCAGTTTCCCGATGTGAGTTATTGGATTATTTGGATATCTGACAGTGATAGACCCATTATCTCCGAATCGTTTTGGGCGCTTAATTCGGATCATGTGCGTGAAGAGGCTGCCATTTATTTTGAGCAGTAATCTGTTTCTACTCATAGTTAACCTATTTTTATCCCTAATCGTGTATGCGTCAGCTTTAGGGGCTAATGTGATGGGCTTTTGTGATGAGCTTTCGTCAGGTGCTTTCGTGAAGGGCAATCGTAAGAGCCTGTTATGAGTAGTAGAGTGCAAGTGAATATCGAAAACTTGACATCCCCGCAGTGTTTGGTATGTTGGAAATTATGCTGTTAGCACTATTCGATGGAGTGAAGCTATGCAACAAAGCCCAACTATGCAAGAAAACCTAATCAGATCTGCTATCGCGACGGCGCAAGATGGTGTGGCGCGAGCCGATGGCCAGTTAACTGTCACCGATCAGATGGTTTGTTTTTCCCCCTACAATAAAACCTTAGGACTCGGGCCATATCAGCTGCAAAGAAAGGATATCGCCAAGGTTGAATCCTGTTGGGGTAAGGGCGGCGGCATTTTACCAGTGACTTCTGATGCGATAAAAATCACTTTGGATGATGGCAGCGTGTATCAATTTATTTTGGCCAATTCCCAAGAATGGTTGAATCTGCTCCGCCATTAGTTCTGTGACTGCTCCATAAATGCTTATTCTATCGACATATCTTGAGCGTGTGTTACCTAGATTGATTGTTTAGGCGCTTTGCTTTGCGGCTAATTGGACTAGGTTTTCCCACAGTGCCTGCGCTACTGGGCCTAAGGGCGAGTGGGGCGGGCGCATCACATAGTAATCGAGTTGGATAAGGTTTTGCCTTTCCCGCAGCTCCAGTGGCAGTAAACTTCCATCCGCAAGGGCTTGCTCCACCAAATAATGTGGTAATTTTCCCCAGCCCATGCCGCTCTGAATGAGCATTCTCTTTGTATAAAAATCATTAACGTACCAACGGCGTTGCCCTGCTTGCACTCCAAATTCGATATTGGCGGTGCCGGTGCCAGTATCTTGGATCACAATTTGGTACTCGTTCACCAATTCGCGCACATGGCTCAGGGTAGGGTGCCGACTCAGTAAACGCGGCGAGGCCACATCTAACAGACTGCCTGAAAATAAGTAGGCCAGCTCAAAATGGCTGGAACGGACAGGATCAATGCCGCCCGCTGAAATTGCAATATCGGCTTCGCCTTGATTTAAGGCTTCGAGTGCGCCGGTTAAATATTCTTGTTTAAGAATGATTTGAGTGTGCGGAAACTCATTTTGTGTTCGCTCCAGCATCGGCAAGATACGGGTAAGGTTAAAGGAGGCCTCGAAGGCCAAGGTGATACTGGCCTCGTTACCTTTGGCTAAATGCTTAGCGACTTGTCGCATCTCCTGCGCTTCATTCAGTACGCGCTGGGCGTATTGCAGCAGCTTTCGCCCCTCTTGGGTAAGCGTCAAGCGATACCCTTGGCGGTCGAACAGCACTAAATCTAACTGGGATTCCAGCTGTTTAATGCTCTGACTGATCGCTGGTTGGGTCTTATGAAGTTTGTCACTGGCGGCCTTTAGTGAGCCGGCGAGGGCGACGGTATTGAACATCAGCAGTTGTTCTAAGGTCATGGCAAGACTCTTAAACAAATAAAGAATTATTTTAGGAGATGTTAGATATTATTCCATATTTATTTATTTTTTGTGGGCGCATAATTCCGCCATATGACAGTAGTGGGCTCAATGCGAGTCCACTACTTTGCGTTTAGGGTGCCGTTTAGCGAGAGTTACGCTGAACTGAGTCTAAAAGAGATGAGTAATGAGGTAGTTATGTCGATAAATCAATTATGTTTAGCCAAAGGCAATGCAGATAAAACCGCGGCCGAGACAGACCCTCAAAAACTCTTTATCTGTGCCAATACCTTAAATCGTGCGGCGGTGGTGGTGACACTTGCGATGAGCATAGTGTTTTTATTCTCGGGCATGGGCAAGTTACTCAGCGTGCCGTTTTTCCATGTGCCTTTTAGCGTGATGAATTTGCCCACAGGTTTTGGCTATTTTATCGGTGTGATTGAAGTGCTGGGCGCCATTGGCATTGGCTGGCGTGAATACCGAGTCCTGTCGGCGACGGCATTACTGTCGGTGATGATGGGGGCCATTTATTACCACTTTAATTACGAAACCACCCTGAGCGCGTTACCCGCACTGTCTTTATCTGCGCTGTTGTTTTTAATCATCAAGCTCGATGAAACCGTTGATAGATTGGTGCGTTTTCAACGTCAGCTGGTGGACATGAAAGCAGCTTTCTAATCTTAGCCACAAGGCTGGCAAGTTCTAATTTACAAGTGACAACTAACGGTTTCATCAAGAGAAGTTTATTATGACGCACGCGAATTCCGCTTTAATGCCAGTGTTATTTGTTCCCCATGGTGGCGGGCCATTACCGCTACTCAATGATGCAAATCATCTGGAGTTAAGGGCATTTTTATCCAAGGTTTCGGATACTATCCCAACACCCAAGGCCATTGTATTGGTGACGGCCCACTGGGAAGAGGCGCAGGTGACACTGTCGAGCCATCCCCATCCAGGCATGCTGTTCGATTACTATGGTTTTCCACCTGAGGCCTATACGCTTTCTTATCCCGCGCCCGGTGAGCCGCAGCTCGCCGAAACCATTGCTGGTTTGCTCAATGCGAGTGGAATCGAGGTGCGGCTCGACAATCAGCGCGCATTCGATCACGGCACCTTTGTGCCACTTAAGTTGATGTATCCGGAGGCGAATATTCCTGTGGTGCAAATGTCCTTAGTGCAGCACCTCGACCCGAGCGCCCATATCGCTATCGGCGAGGCTCTTGCGACATTGCGCGCGCAAGGGGTGTTGATTGTGGGGTCTGGCATGTCGTTTCACAATATGCGCGCGTTTTTCTCCAGCGATCCTAAGGTGTTGCCTCGCAGCCAAGGGTTTGATACTTGGTTAACCGATGTCGTGACATCAGGCGATAGCCATGCCAAGGCACAATTAATCGATTGGCAATCGGCGCCGGAGGCACGTTTTAGCCACCCAAGGGAAGAGCACTTAATTCCTTTGCATGTGTGTTTTGGGGCGGCGCATTTGCAGACGCCAAAAGCCACACATCAATTTAGTGGCCTGTTATTTAACACAGCAATATCGGGTTACCTCTGGTCCTAACCTCTAAAAGTAAAAGGTTCGTCATGTTGCGTATTAAACGCATCGTGACGAACCTTTTTGTATTTTAAGCTTGGTCTATTTTTATCTAGCCGCCTTGCGGGCTGGTCTTTAACTCAACTTTGGGACAATCTCGAGACGTTGATATTCCCGTTTATGCGGTAAACACCAGTCCCACACTGAATAGGGTACTGAATATCATGGTGAGTTTTGCCGTGCGCCCCAATAGTGGATTGAGCGCTTCACCCGATACAGCATAGAAATCGCTGCTGAGTTTACGGGCGATAAGCAGGGATAAGCCCGCCAGCAGTACCGGTAAGCCCGGCAGAATGCCCAGTAAGAATCCTGCGATCACTAAACCAAAGGGCAAGTAAATTAAGGCTTGATACAAAACTTTGGCCTGCGCCTCGCCAATCCTCACCGCGAGCGTATGTTTGCCCGCTTGGGTGTCGGTGCGAATATCACGGGTGTTGTTGACCAACATAATGGCGGCGTTAAATAAGCCAATGGCACAGCCAAGTAGCCAGGCATTCATATTGGTATCACCCGCCTGCAGATAATAACTGCCGACCACAGCCACTAAACCAAAAAACACGAAGGCGGCGACTTCACCTAGCCCGTGTGATGCCAGAGGATACGGGCCGCCGCTGTAGCCGAGGGCGCCTAAAATGGCCGCCGCCGCTAAAATCGCAATCGGCCAGCCTCCGTGCCAAATCAAATACGAGCCTACGGTTAATGCCAGCACTAAGCATAGGATCATCGCATTACGGACTTTATGGGGGGGGATCATGCCACTCTGGGTGACGCGAACCGGGCCGAGTCGTTCAGCAGTATCGATGCCGTTTTTAAAGTCAAAGTAGTCATTGGCGAGGTTGACGGCGATCTGCAATAGGATGGCGCACAACATCGAGGTGGCGGCAATTAACCAGCTAAAACGCTCAAGGTGCAGTGCCAGAATATTACCGATTAATAGGGGACCGATTGCCGCGGGTAAGGTGCGGGGCCTGATGGCTAAAATCCAAGGATTCATGATGTCCAGTCGTTATCTAAGAAAAGAATTGGGTAGTGAACAGCGTCATAGCATAACAAGAATTTGCGTTAAAGTGAGTACTATCTAATACACGCATGTAATAGAGTTTGAATTGGCGCACAGATGTTTCGCTTTCAGGAGAAAGATTTGTCGCCAAGTTCAAAGAAAATCCACTATGCCTGTGTTTTTATATCCCCTGTGATCCACTGCCAAACATCGGTTAAGCCGATGAACTTCACCCCTATTTTTGCAATAACCAGAGCTGTGAGGTGAAAGGTTTTGTGTGGCGTTTAGCGTTAATGTCAATGATAAGGATACGATAGGATGCGTTTCGATAATCAAGTGGCGTTGGTAACGGGAGCAGGCTCCGGGCTAGGGAGAGCCTATGCCATTATGTTGGCTGAGCGGGGCGCCAAACTGGTATTAGTTGACCAACCTAAGGGAAGTCCATCCCAAGGCGAGGCATTGAGGGCAACTAGCTCTTTTAACTTAACTCATGCAACTAACGTAGAGCTGCAGCAAACCCATCAGGCCATTTTAAAGCTCGGGGCAGAATGCCTGTATTTTGAAGTGGATGTTAGCCAGCAGGATGACGTCAAGTCGATGGTGAATCGCCTACAGCAAGATTGGCAACGCGTGGATATTTTGATCAATAACGCTGGGGTTTACGGCGCGTGCTCCTTCGAGCATATCCAACAAGCCGACTGGCAGCGACAGTTTGATGTGGATGTGAACGGCAGTTTTTATCTTACCCAAGCCCTGTGGCCATTGATGAAGGCCCATGGCTATGGCCGAATTTTGATGACCACAGGGGTGTCGGCGTTGTTTGGCGACTTACATCAGGTTCCGTTCAGCGCCGCCAAGATGGCCCTCGTCGGTATGGTGAATAGCCTTTCCTTAGAGGGCGAGCAATATAACATCCATATCAATAGCCTGTGCCCGCAGGCGCTCACGGCCATGACCGATAAACACTTAGCCCCAGCGATTCAACCGCTATTTTCCTTTGATACGGTAACTGCGACTATGGCATTTTTAGTCAGTCGTGCCGCACCGAATGGCCAGCATCTGCTCGCGGGGGCGGGCAGCGTGAGTCATGGGATGTTTGCCGAATTTCAGTCCATCTATTTCAGTGATGGGTTGTGCACACCGGATAAACTGATCAAGTACTGGCCCGAGTTGCATTATGCCTTTCCGATTAATTTGCATACCTGCGGCGAAGATAAAGTGTTGGCTTGGTCAAAACAGAGTGCCCTTGAGCATCATATTAAGATTGAGTAGTGCTTTGGGCGTGCAGAAGCCACAAGATGCAATAAGCTATCGACTCTCTACTGGTCAGCCCTAGTCTAACTGAGTTACCCTTGGGCATTAGTTGCTAATTTTCAGTAGGATCCCATGAGTCAGGTATTAGACGATCTCTTATCATTATTATCCCTCGAGCAAATTGAAATCGGGCTGTTTCGTGGTCAAAGCCAAGACTTAGGATTTGGGCATGTATTTGGTGGCCAAGTGATGGGGCAGGCCCTGAGCGCCGCTAAGCAAACCGTGCCAGCCGAGCGTAAAGTGCATTCGCTACACTCTTATTTTTTACGCGCAGGGGATGAGAAGCTCCCCATAGTCTATGAAGTGGAAAATATGCGTGACGGCGGCAGTTTTAGTGCCAGACGCGTGAGTGCAATACAAAAGGGTCGGCCGATTTTTCATATGACCTGCTCCTTCCAAGAGCCCGAAGCGGGCTTTGACCATCAGGCCCAAATGCCTGAGGTGCCGGGCCCTGAAGGGTTATTGAATCAAAACGAGCTGGCGATGACCTTAAGGGATAAAGTGCCCGCGCGCATTCTCGAAAAATTTATGGAAGACGCGCCGATTGAGATGCGGTTAGTCAATCCTTTGCATCCCTTCGCGCCCAAAGAAACCGAACCCTATCGCTATGTGTGGCTAAGGGCGAATGGGCCAATGCCAACGGATGCCCATATTCACGAGTATTTGCTGGCCTACGCCTCTGACTTTAACTTTTTAGTCACGGCGGCTCAGCCCCATGGCGTGTCGTTTTTAACGCCGGGGATCCGCATGGCAACAATCGATCATGCGATGTGGTTCCATCGCCCAATTAATATGGGAGAATGGTTGCTCTACAGTATCGACAGTCCAACCGCCAGTGGTGGGCGAGGTTATGTACGAGGCCAATTTTTTAATCAGCAGGGTGAGCTTGTCGCCTCGACGACTCAAGAGGGGCTGATCCGTATGGTAAAAGGAAGTTAATATGTTGATGAAAATAAAGTTGTTTATGTCATTTTTACTGGTGACATTTGCCTTAAGTGGCTGCGTGACGGTTCAACCCGATCCTCCGGTGGTGGTTAATGGGGCGGCGGGCTATTTGGAAAAAATTCTCCTGCCCCAAGGCAGTGAAATTACCATTGCGATCATCGATTTGAACACGCCCGGCGTCATTATTGCCCAAAAGAGCTTTAATATCGCTAGGGCGCCTGTGCCGTTTAAGTTCTTATTACCGGCGAAATCTATCGATAAACGCATTAATTACGGCGTGGTGGCCATGATCAAGTATCAGGATAAGGTGATTTTTCAAACCTATGACCGCTTCCCTGTGATTAACAATGATAAATACACCACTGAAGTATTGATGAAAGCGGTTCGCACTGAGCAGTAGTCGAATGTTTTAAAGCCTATTGGCAGGATGCGTGATTGCATTTTATCGAAAAGGGGAGTTAATCCCCTTTTTTATTGCTTTTTTTTTACTCAGCAATTTTTTCAGTTCTTTTATCCGGCGGTCTTACTGGGTGGCCATACTGCATATTGTGTACTGCGTATTTCGTACAGTGTGTTTCGTATGACTGTGACTTAGATAAATAAGTACGACATTCGTTAAATAACATGCTGGTTATTTGTTCATGCAATCTTCTAACTCATCACAGCCTTAATTGTGAGAAATTATGTCTGCTTGAAATTATTTCATCTAAAACTAATCCGTTTTCATCTTTGTTTATCAGTTTCTCATACTGTTAATTATCATTTAATAAAAGGATTTATTAATGAGTGATAATAAATTTTATTTGCTTTTTAAGCACTTGCTAAAACTCCCTTTCGCAGTGTAAACCAGCTTGCATTCCGTTAACCGGTAAGCGATGAATGTTTATTGGGTACGCTATTCTTATTAATTGATTTTATGGGTAATTATTCGGTTAATAAGGTGTTTCAATATGTATCACTGCGTGTTAAAACGCTGCGGTAAAGTTCTCTCAGTTACAGTCATTTTATGATGTTGCTGTACTGAATAAATATTAAAAATGGAACTTTCGGCAGTAATTTTAATATAGCGAAGGAAGCGAACATGAAAACAAAAATTGCACTAGCGGTGTCTATGGCATTGCTGTCGGCTGCGGCAAATGCGCAAACCGTATTATCGCCAACTGGTGAAACGTTACAGTTAGATATTCCAGCGGAATTATCAAATGATTCGACCCGAGGTCAATTAACAGCGGTTAACAACCAAGATGTAAAATTTATTCCTGAGCCAGATTTAGCCGAGGGAGAATATACCTATATCGTGAGATTACGTGACAGCGCGGTCGCGAATTATCAGGGGGATATTCCAGGCTTTAAGGCCACTAGCCCACAACATGTACAGTCGACCTCACAGGCAAAAAGCTCTGGTAAGACAGGTAATGTCAAACTGAATGCCGCTGCACCTGAAGTCAAAAATTACGTCAGTTTCCTCAAGGTCAAGCAAGAGCGCTTTTTAACAAGTGCCAGCGCGGCCATTGGTAGCCGTCTTGAGCCGCTGACCACTTACCAATACGCCATCAACGGTGTTGCCGTACGTATGACTCAGGCGCAAGCCATCAAACTGGCCGAATTACCTGAAGTGGTTTATATCGAGCGCGAGAAAATCGAACAGCTCGAAACCGATGTGAGTCAGGCACTGATCGGCTCCCCAAAGGTGTGGGACGGTAGTGCAACGGGCACTAAGGCCATGGGTGAAGGCGTGATTGTGGCGATTATCGACTCAGGGATTAACTCTGATCACGCCTCTTTCGCCGATGTGGGTGAAGATGGTTACGATCACACCAACCCCTTAGGTCAAGGGATTTATGTTGGTGACTGTAAAACCGATTTTGCCAGCATGTGTAACGACAAGCTGATTGGTGTGCGCAGCTACCCTGAAATCACCGATGTCTATGATGATGAAAAGGTTTTCGGCGCGACGCCGCCCGCTAAAAACGGCGAAGATTACGGTGGTCATGGCTCCCACGTTGCCAGCACCGCGGCAGGAAACATTCTGCTCAATGTACCTTATGTTGAGGGAGAAGTAGGTAAACTCGAAGGTTCGGGGATCCCGACTGGCTTAACGTTTGCGCAAATGTCCGGCGTGGCTCCCCACGCAAACATTATTGCCTATCAAGTCTGTAAGCCTGGCGATCAAGAAGATACTTACAATGGCTGTTCAACAGCACCGATTTTAAAAGCGATTGATGATGCGATTAAAGATGGCGTAGACGTGATCAACTTCTCCATCAGTGGCGGCGGCAATCCATGGAACAGCGCGACAGAGCAGGGCTTCTTAGCGGCGCGTAATGCGGGTATTTTTGCTGCGGTTGCGGCGGGTAACACCCGGGCAAACATCGCGCAGGTACCTTATTCATCGTCTAAAAACGCACCTTGGTATACCTCGGTAGCTAACTCGACTCACAATCGTGAAGTGGTACGTGAGCTGGAGTTTAATGGTAAGACTTTTGAGTTCACCCCTGGCTCTGGCCCTGTGCAAACCGACGTTGTGAAAGGACTGCCCGTATTTGCAGGCGCAGTTGATGCGACCAATGTGGAAGGCTGTAAAGTATTCCCTGCCGATGCCTTTAAAGACAAAATTGCCGTTATCAAACGGGGCTCATGTGATTTCGCCACTAAAGTATCGGGTGCATTAACGGCGGGCGCTAAAGCGGTTATCGTGTACAACCGTGATGGTGAAGGCAATGCGCGTTTAACCATGTCGGCATTGGAGAAGTTAAATGTCCCTGCGGTATTTATTGGAAATACCGATGGCGTAGCCTTACTCGAGGCCATGGCCGCCAATCCAGCAGTAGAGCTAACCTTAACCCCGACACCGCAAGCGATTAGCCGTGAGGCCGATGTGTTATCTGCCAGTTCACTGATTGGCCCAAATGCGACCAATGATGTGATTGTGCCTTCGGTGGCCGCTCCAGGTACGGATATTTACGCTGCTTATGCTGATCAACAATTTGGCCATGATAAATCGGGTACAAATCCTGCCGATTTTACCTTAATGTCGGGCACTTCAATGGCAAGCCCCCATGTTGCGGGTGCGGGCGCGCTGTTAAAGTCACTGCACAAGGATTGGACACCGGACAATATCCGCTCCGCATTAATGCTGACCGCTACGACCGCGCAGGCGATGAAAAAAGCCGATGCTAAAACCGTTGCCGATCCGTTCGATGTGGGCGCTGGCCGTATACGTGTGGATCTAGCGGCTAAAACGGGTTTAGTGATGGACGAAAGTGCCCTGAACTATGAAATAGCCAACCCAGTTGTGAACGGCGACCCACGTAAGTTAAACGTGCCAAGCATGGCCGATTCTCGCTGCGTGAATACCTGTACTTGGACCCGTACCGTAACCGCAACCCAAGATGGTAGTTGGACGGCGAAGGGCCAAGCGGTGACCGATAAGTTAGCATTAACAGTGTCGCCAGAAAGCTTTACCCTGAAAAAAGGCGCGAGCCAAACTATTACCGTGACCGCCGATGTGACGCAAGTGGGCGCAGATTGGGGCTTTGGCAACTTAGTGCTCGAGTCGGCAAGCTTCCCAACGGCGACTATGCCGATTGCCGCTAAGATTGGTAAGCGTAACCTGCCCAATTTAGTGAACATTGAAGCGACCCGTAATGCGGATGAAATCAATCTTGAAGGCTTAAAGGCGGTAGATTTTGCCAGCGTGGGCGCCGAAGTGACGGGCCTTAAGCTGAGCCAAACCATTGAGTCAAGCGTGAAGCAAGACTCGAACAATGCCTCATACACTGATGATCTCGCCGATGGCGTCAAAGTGTTTAAGTTTGACGTGAATGAGAATGCACTGTTCTTCCGTACTTCAATTAGCTACACCACATCGCCTGATCTCGATATGTACGTGCTACTCGATAAAAACGATGGCAGCAAACTTGTGCGAGTGGGTTCATCGGCTAAAGACGGTTCAGAGGAAAGTGTCTTACTCAATAATCCGGTGAAGGGCAGTTACTATGTGATTGTGCAAAACTACAGCGCCTCATCCGCGACGGCCGATGACGTGTTTGGTTTGAAGCAATTAACCTTCTACAACAATGAAACCGCAGCGGATAACCTAACGGCGACGCTTTCTGGCGATACTAAGGACTTCGACGTCAAGCTGGCGTGGAAGGATGCGCTCAAAGTGGGTGACGATGGGTTAGCCATGCTGACCCTCACCACGGGTGATGACAAAGTGGCGCCAGTGAAGTTACCCGTTGTCTTTGAACGTGTCGGTGATGATGTGCTATCGCCTCTGGGCAATGCGCTAAGTGGTCAGTTGACACCGGGCGTGGCGAAGATGATGAAAACCCGCATCGAAGCCAACAGAACCCAAGAAACACGTGTGTATAACTTAGAAGCTATGCTGCCTGAAGGCCATGAAGTGGCTAACATCAGCCATGACGGTAAGCAAGATGGTAATAAGATCACTTGGACGGTCGAGATGCCATCGGGCGCTGACGCGAAAGACATCAGCTTTGAGTTGGTTCCACGTAAGGCGAGTGTCGATAATCAGTTAAGCCTAACAAACAAGGTCAACAATGCCTCGTCAGAAACCCTGACTCAAAGTTACCAGTTTGATGTGTCTGAAGTGGCGCCAGTTGCTAAGGTTGAAGCGCCAACCACAGTCCAAGAAGGTAAGCCGCTGTTTATCGATGCGAGCAAATCATCGGATGCGAACAATGATCCGCTGACCTACAAGTGGACGCAGTTAGGTGGCACCAGCTTTAATTTTGACCCCGCAGCGGCCAAATTAAACTTAGTGGCGCCAAGTGTGAATGGTGCGGCACAAACCGTGTCATTCCAACTGACCGTATCCGATAACCACGGCAACAGCGATTCGAGCTTAGTGTCGGTATCGATTACCGATACTCCGCCGAAGAAGGATGACGGTGGTGCTTTAGGCTGGTTAAGTTTATTACTGCTGCCATTTGCCTTTGGTCGCCGTAAACAGCGTTAATTTGCGATGAGTTAAATGATTTCACCTTAAGCGTTAGGTGACGCATTAAAAGGGCCGAGTAATCGGCCCTTTTTATTGCTTTTTGTTAACGGTTTTTCATTAAAAATTCCACAAAGGCGCGGTCGGCTTGGCTGACGGGGCGCTGTTTTTTCCACGCGATATGCAGATTTAAAAACACCGGTGGGTCAAAGGGTTTGGCGAGAATGTCATCTTTTGGACTGATGGCCATTTCGAGCACGCTAGTGATCCCAAATCCCTGTGACACAATCTGTTTGATTAAGTTAATTAGGTTGGTCTCAAAGGCGATATTGGGCTTTTTACCCAATTCTTTGGCCTGGGAGAGGATCCATTCCCGGTGGAAATAGCCGGTTTTAAACATCACTAATTCATGGTCAAAGAAGTCGTTGAGGCTGACGGCTGGATGATCGGCGAGCGGGTGCTCGGCGCCCATGGCGATCACCATCTGCTCACGGATCAACAATTGACTATCGAAGTCACTCTGTAAATCTTGGGCGGTGATGATGGCGATATCCACCTCTTCCTGCTGTAACATCCGCAGAGCGTCACGGGTACCGCCTTCGAACAGTGACAGCTTTAACTCGGGATATTGATGGCGAAACGCCATAAGTCGAGAGGGCAGATAGAAGGAGCCCAGCATGCCCGGCACCGCGATCCTCACTTCCCCAGAGGTGAGATTCGCCATAGCGCGGATTTGCGCTTCGGCCTGTTTGATTTGTTTTAGGATCATAGTGGCATGTTGATGCAGCACTAAGCCTTCGGCGGTGAGCGCGAGGTGCTTGTCATTCTTATTGCTGGTGCGATTAATCAGAGTCACCCCAAGCGACTGCTCGAGCCGTTTAATGCTTTGGCTTAGAGCCGGCTGCGCCATATTGAGCTTCTTGGCCGCGGCGGTAAAACTGCCGGTATTGGCCAGTGCATCTAAATGTTTAAGTTGGCGTATATCCATGATGATTCATCTTTTATGCTGGATGGTACTTATGCTCAAGCGCACTTATGCACGATTATTCTTATGCTTGAGGGCACTGTGCTTTAAGGGTTAATAATGCGCTACAACCCTGTACTGTCGTATCTCGCATTGCTTGGCCGATAACAGGGTGTATCGCAACTGTTAGCTATAACAAAAATCAATAATTTCAATATAAATTATCTATTATTGTTATGTTATGCCCAGTGCTAATCTTTGTCTATCCTAAGTGTGATGCGTTATCGAGGCCAAAAGTGCAAGCCGTGTTAGACACTATTATCGACAGTAAACAACGTGATACCCGACTGATGTGGGCCCTGTGTGTGGCTTCCGTGGTGGTGTATATCAATCTGTATTTGATGCAGGGCATGTTACCGCTGATCGCCGAGCATTTTGCGGTATCTGGCTCTAAGGCAACGCTTATCCTCTCGGTTACCAGCTTTTCGCTGGCGTTTTCGCTGTTAATTTATGCGGTTGTGTCCGACAGAATTGGCCGCCACACGCCGATTGTAGTGAGTCTCTGGCTACTGGCACTTTCGAATCTGCTGTTGATTTGGGCTGGGGATTTTAATGCTCTTGTCTACGTACGCTTTTTACAGGGCGTGCTGTTAGCGGCGGTCCCCGCCATTGCCATGGCCTATTTTAAGGAGCAACTCTCGCCAAGCACTATGCTCAAAGCGGCGGGCATTTATATCATGGCCAATAGCATCGGCGGGATTGTCGGTCGGTTACTGGGCGGGGTGATGTCGCAGTTTTTATCTTGGCAAGAGTCCATGTGGTTGCTGTTTTTAGTCACGCTTGCGGGTGTTGCCTTAACCAGTTATTTATTGCCTTCTGGGGCCGATGCCCAGGCGGTATCGGGCGGACAAGCCACCTCGCCAACACTGTCAAAACGGGCACGTTTATTACAGGATATTTATGGCTTTAGCCATCACCTAACCGATCCGCAGATGCGTTTAGCCTATGCCATCGGGGGGATCACTTTTATGATGATGGTGAATCAATTTAGCTTTATTCAGCTGCATTTGATGGCCGCACCCTACGAGTGGAGCCGTTTCCAAGCGACCTTGATCTTCCTGTGTTATTCCAGTGGTACCGTGGCCTCCTATTTTACTGCCAAGTGGCTGGCAAAATTTGGTCAGCACAAGTTATATCAATGGTCTTGGTGTTTGATGTTGCTGGGCAGTTTATTGACCCTGTTCGATACGCCAGTCACGATTAGCCTAGGCTTTTTGATGACGGCCTGTGGCTTCTTCTTAACCCACAGCTGCTGCAACTCCTTTGTGGCGATGCGCGCAAGCCGCGACCGCGCTAAAGCGACTTCGCTGTATTTATGTTGCTATTACTTAGGCGCCGCGCTGGGCGGGCCTTACCTGATGCTGTTTTGGCATAAAGCCGAGTGGCAGGGAGTGGTGATGGGATCATTAACACTCCTTGCATTAATCGCCTTAGCTATCGGTCGGTTGCGTTATCACCAGACCCAGATGAGCCGCGTGACGCTCTAGTTTGCTAGGCCCGTTGGCGCAGCTCTTCGCCATAGATTTAATATTTGATAAACGCTTAGGCCAACGACTCCCCGTTGGCCTTTTTGTACACCTAATTTGCCCTCGCGGGTATTCGCGTTAAACCGATACATACAGCAGATCGCGACATTTCTGCTGCCTTATCTGGCATCCATTTCCTTATCTCTCACTGCGTGATTTCCGCATTTTTGGAGTTTTAGGCAAGTAACCACGAGTTTCATGGCTTCAATATCGTGGTCATTTTGTCGACAATTTCAGCATGAGTTGCCGCGACACTTAACTCATCTCGCTTAAGCGACATGTCTGTTCCCTATTAAGGGCTGAATATGAAGGTATCAAACGGCGCGCTGTCTTTGGCGGCATTGCTGATAACGGCATTGTTGATAAATACCAGCTTGTCGGCCTTTGCGGCAACATCGGGCCATTAGGGTGATTTATCCCATGGTGCTAACAATTTTATCGGAGTGAAACCCTGACTATGCAAAAAGTAACTTTTCCAAATCAATACAAGATGAATGTCACGGGCAATCTTTATTTGCCTAAGGATATGAAGGCAGGCGAAAAACGCGCCGCCATTATCGTAGGCCACCCTATGGGTGCGGTAAAAGAACAAAGCGCCGTGCTCTATGCCCAGCAACTGGCCGATCGTGGTTTTGTAACTATTGCCATCGACTTATCCTTCTGGGGTGAGAGTGAGGGCAATCCCCGCAATGCCGTGCTGCCAGACATGTACGCTGAAGACTTTAGCGCCGCGGTAGACTTTCTGGGCACTAGCGAGTTTGCCGACAGAGAGCGCATTGGCGTGCTCGGGATCTGTGGCAGCGGTAGTTTTGCCATTAGCGCCGCGAAAATTGATCCACGCATGAAAGCCATTGCTACCGTCAGCATGTATGACATGGGCGGATTTAGCCGTCATCTCTATGGCAAGTCGTTGACCTTAGCGCAGCGCCAACAAATGATCGCCGAGGCGGCCGCGCAGCGTTATGTGGAGTTTAGCGGCGGTCAAACTCAATACACTGGCGGTACGCCCCATGAAATCGATGAAAACTCTCACCCCATTGCTAAGGAGTTTTATGATTTCTATCGCACCCCAAGGGGAGAGTTTACGCCAGCGGGATCATCGCCTGAGCTGACGACGCATCCGACCCTGAGCAGTAACACTAAGTTTATGAATTTCTATCCATTTAACGATATTGAGTCTATTTCTCCGCGCCCCTTGTTATTTGTTGCTGGCGATGAAGCGCACTCACTGGAGTTTAGCCAAGAAGCCTACAGCCTCGCAGCGGAGCCTAAAGAACTCTATCTGGTAAAAGGTGCTGGCCATGTTGACTTGTATGACAGAGTGAACCTGATCCCCTTCGATAAGTTGACGCAGTTTTTCACTCAATATCTGTAATTTAGCTCACGGGCCAGCGCTTTTGCTGGCCTTGATTATTTCTCGCAGAAGCGTGTCATTCTACGTTTCTGCCTCAATCCACAGGGGATGAAATATGCAAACCATTGGATATGCCGCAGCGTCGGCGAAAAGCCCGCTTGAACCTTATCACTATGAATGCCGTGAATTACGGGACAACGATGTCGCTATCGAAATTCTCTATAGCGGCGTCTGTCATAGCGATTTACATACAGTGAAAAACAATTGGGGCTGGACGGTTTATCCTACTGTACCAGGCCATGAAATCGTTGGCCGCGTGGTGCAAGTGGGCAGCCAAGTGAACAAATACAAGGTGGGCGATCATGTCGCTGTGGGCTGTATGGTCGACAGTTGTCAGGAATGTACCCACTGTCACCACGGTGAAGAGCAGTTTTGTGAGCAGGGTTTTACCCAAACCTACAACAGTGCCGATAGACACACCCAAGAGCTTACCAAAGGCGGCTATGCCAAGCATATCGTAGTGCGCCAAGAGTTTGTGCTGAGTATTCCGGCATCGCTCGACCTTGCTAAAGTCGCGCCCTTACTCTGTGCGGGGATCACCACCTATTCGCCGTTAAGAACTTGGAACGTTGGGCCTGGCAGTCAAGTTGCTGTTATTGGTATGGGCGGTTTAGGCCATATGGCGATCAAACTTGCGGCCGCGATGGGCGCCCATGTGACTGTGCTAAGCCGCTCGGAAAGTAAGCGCAGCGATGCGCTTGAACTCGGTGCGAGTGACTTTTTGATCTCTTCAGATCTTGAGCGCATGCAGCAAGCCGCTAATCGCTTCGAGCTTATCATCGATACCGTGCCAACAAAGCATGACATTACCCCGTACCTGCCATTATTGAATGTGGATGGCACGCTCACCTTAGTCGGTCAAGTGGGGCCGATTGCTGAAGTAAATACTGTGCCTATGGTGATGGGACGTCGCCGTATTGCCGCCTCACTCATTGGTGGCATTGCCGAGACTCAGGAGATGCTCGATTTCTGCGGCCGGATGAACATTTTGCCTGAGGTCGAGATGATCAAAATGGAGCAGATTAATGACGCCTTCGAGCGGTTGGGAAAATCCGACGTGCATTACCGATTTGTGATCGATATGCAGGCATCTTCCTTCTAGGCTTAAGATGGTTATTTCATTTGTTAAAAGAGCGGTTTGCGGACCATTCCCCATGCCGCCATCACTTTTAAATCAGCTTCAGACAACGTCAGCAAAGGAGTTTTTGATGAATACCTTAGAAACAGCATCCATGACACTGATCCCCGCAGGATCGCAACAGCCGATTAAAGGACCGAGTGAATGGTTTACCGGTGAGGTGGTGATCAGCAGCTTATTTAATGCGCCGCCACCAGCGCGGGTGGGTATGGCCGTAGTGAACTTTTCAGCGGGCGCACGAACCCATTGGCATAGCCATCCACTCGGGCAAATGCTATTGGTCACCCAAGGTGAAGGCTGGACCCAGTGTGAAGGGGGGGAGCGCACCACGATTCGCCCAGGGGATTTGATTTGGTGTAATTGTGGTAAGCGTCATTGGCATGGTGCAACAGCATCATCTTCCATGCAGCATGTGGCCGTTCAAGAGGCGCTTGATGGTAAACCTGTTGATTGGTTTGAGCCTGTTACTGATACTGTGTACTTAAATGGCGGCAGTGTCGGCGAGTAACTCAATCACTGGCGCAAGTGCTCGGAATTTAAAAATAAAAGGCGAACTCAGTGTCGCCTTTTTTGCTTTTGATGTTGTGCTTTTGATGATTAGGGCTGTTTATCGAACACCACATCGAGATCGTCGCCGCTAAGCAGTTCGATAAATTCTTCACTAATTGCTTTGCTCATCTCTTGACTCGTCTCGTTACTAAGAGTGCCGAGCGGGATTAAGCCATCGGCATACCCATAGTCCCTATAAAACAGAGCTAAGTTACCCCAAGGGGCATAATAGGTGATATCGCCACGTTTAGCGCTGGTGCCTTTGGGGGCCTGCGCTTTGGTGAGCTTTTGCTCGAGCATGGCGATTTTTTCCGTATTGGCATAGTCCTTAAGCGTTAGCTTTAGGGGTAAGCTGGCGTAGAAATCCTTTGCCGTTGGATTATCGAGGAGGGTAAATCGATACGCTTTGCCGTTTGCGGTCACACTAATGTTCATCGAAGTCTCCTGAGATTACGTCATGGCGTTTTTAACTTGATTTGGTTTAGCTTGCTTTGGTTTAGCTTGCTTTGGCGAAGAGTCGCTAAGCTTGATTCAGGGCTTGTCATATTGAGCTGGGGAGACACTTTCTAGCCATGTGATCACCTTACCCGCGTTGGCTTCTTGTATGGCGATATGCGTCATGGGCGTAATGCTCGTCGCGCCATGCCAATGTTTGACATTCGCAGGGATCTGCACCACATCCCCTGGATGAATTTCAAGGCGTGTTTGACCTTCTTGCTGCACCCAACCCATTCCAGAAGTGACGATTAAGGTTTGCCCCACGGGATGAGTATGCCAATGGGTGCGACTGCCCGGCTCAAAGGTGACTAAGGCGCCAGATGCGCGACCTTCGCCCTTGGCTTGGAATAAAGGCTCTACGCGCACTGGACCGGTAAAATAGTCTTCGAGCCCTGTCACAGGGAGTTGAGTGCCATTGCGGGCAATACTGATTTGCTCAGCAGTAATCACGGTTTTAGGTCTTGCCTCTGACACAGGCACTGATGCTAGTACTGGCTCTGCTGCCTGAACGCCAAGCGTTAACAATAGCAGGGAGCCTAATCCAAAATGCATGGGTTTCATCGATTCATCCTTATTCAATGGCAAAAAAATCACTTATTCGGATCCTTTATTCTTGCCGCTTGCAGGCGCGCAGGGTAGTTCATTCGTCGGTAATGCTTGCCTAATTCTCCAAGAGTTAGGCATTTCGTATGCTAACGCGATAAGTTGCGAGTAAGATAAATTAGAAGGACTAATACCTTGCGATACTGGAGGAAAACGAATGATGCAAGATGAAGAAATGATGGCCTGTTTATCCCAAGGGCTTGCCGACAATGTGGCCAAAAGAACCCTTGGCGTCGAATGGGCATCGTCTGAGGTCGAAGGGCTTGAGTTTTATCGGCAGAATGCGCCCACCTCCAATTCGGTCTGTATTGTCGAGCCAAGTATTGCAGTTGTGGTGCAAGGTACGAAGAGCATGACCCTCGGGGAGCAGGTATTGATCTACGATCCGAGTCGATTCTTAATCACTTCTTTAGAGTTACCCGCCACCATGCAAGTGTTAGAGGCCAGTGCTGAAAAACCTTACCTCGGTGTCGTGCTGAAACTCGATTTGGCGGTGATGAGTGACTTAATGTTGCAAACACCCTTGGCGAGGCATAAGGATACGGTTACCGATCAAGGCATGATTTTAGGCCATTCCACCCCAAGCTTGTTGAATGCTTTCAGCCGGTTAGTCGCCTTACTCGATGAGCCTGAATCGATTCCTGTGCTTGCGCCTCTGATTAAAAGAGAGATTTACTGGCGTGTGCTTATTAGTGAGCAGGGCGCGCGCTTAAGGCAAATTGTCTCGGCGGGCAGCCATGGTTTACGCATCGCCCATTCTATCGAGTGGCTTAAGGTGAATTTTGCCCAACATTTTAGCATTGATGATTTAGCCGATATGACCCGAATGAGTAAATCGACCTTTCACCATCATTTTCGCCAATTGACCTCGATGAGTCCGCTGCAATATCAAAAACGGTTACGCTTGATGGAGGCTCGCCGATTGATGTTAAGCGAGAGCATAGATGCCGCCGCAGCCGCCTATCGTGTCGGCTATGAGAGTCCATCGCAATTTTCCCGTGAATACTCGCGCCTATTTGGTAATTCCCCCAAACGAGATGTCGATATCCACTGGCTATCATCGACCTAAGCTAAGCAAGTAAGCTAAGCAAGTAAGCAAGACACGATAATCTAGAGCCACGGATGTGGAATAACTGATTGGGCTTAAGTGGTTTGGAGTGAGTGATTTGGTTTAAGCACGACAGGGTTACATGGCTTGGAGTCAGTCGTACCGAACAGGCTGATTGTGAGAGCAAAGGCCTGAGAGTGTAAGTTATTCGTAACAAACGAAATCGTTTAAATGATTTATTATGTGCGCTGCCTCATGGTAGGCTTACTAACTCAAGAGACTGCTTAAGTGGCGAGAGCCGCAGACTGGATTTGATGTCAGTCCATCCAATAGATCAAGGTAAAACAACCCCATGACCCAAGCCAAATTCGTTGAAGGTTCGATTCTTCGTCATATCCTCGTGATGAGTTCGACCGCTGCCGTGGGGATTTCTGCCTTATTTGTGGTCGATTTACTCGATATTTTCTTCTTAAGTTTACTCGGCGAACATGAACTGGCCGCGGCGGTGGGCTATGCGGGCAGTATTTCGTTTTTTACGACTTCTATCGGTATCGGCCTGTCGATTGCGCTCGGCGCGTTAGTTTCCCGCTCGATTGGTGCAAAGGATGTGGAGCTGGCTAAACGCCTCTTGCTCAATAGTGCGGCGGTGACCACCTTAATCAGCCTTTTTGTGAGTGTGGTGGTGACCTGTTTTATCCCCGAATTAGTGACTTTGGTAGGGGCGAGCGGCCATACCGCGGAACTGGCCGAGAGTTATCTGTACATTTTGGTGCCTTCTTTACCCTTTATTTGCCTTGCGATGGCCCTTGGCGGTGCGCTGCGTGCCGTTGGGGATGCGAAGCTGTCGATGATGTCGACCTTAGCGGGCGGCGGCGTTAATGCGGTGCTGGATCCGATTTTTATTTTCCTGTTTGCCATGGGGATTGAAGGCGCGGCACTGGCATCGGTGCTTGCCCGTATCGCGGTCTTTATCATTGCCGGGCGCGGTGTGGTGGTAAAACATCAACTGCTGGGCAAATTTAACTTCAGCTATTTTGTTGCCGATCTCAAACCGATTTTCGCCATTGCCGGGCCTGCCATGCTGACGAATATCGCTACGCCCATTGGTAACGCCTTTGTGACCCGCGCGATTGCGGATTTCGGTGATGCCTATGTGGCCGGTTGGGCGGTGCTTGGCAGGTTAGTCCCGGTCACCTTTGGGATGATTTTTGCGTTATCCGGCGCCATTGGGCCGATTGTTGGGCAAAACTTTGGGGCGGGTCGATTCGACCGGGTGCGCGAAAGTTTAACCAAGGCGATTCAATTTTGTACCTTGTATGTGGTAGTGATGTCGCTGCTACTGTTCTTGCTCAAATCGCAGGTGGTGAGCCTATTCGATATGAAAGGCGATAGCGCGGCGCTTATCGAGTTTTTCTGTAGCTATATCGCGGTGTTTTTTACCTTCTCAGGCATTTTATTTGTGGCCAATGCTTCGTTTAATAATCTGGGCAAAGCCAAATACTCTACCTTGTTTAACGTTGGTAAAGCGACGTTAGGCACTGTGCCATTCGTGTATTTTGGCGCGCAGTGGGGCGGGGTATACGGTGTGTTAATCGGCCAAGTATTGGGTTCGATTCTGTTTGGGATCATGGGTGTGTGGGTGGCTTACCGATTAGTCGATAAAGTCGCACTGGCAAGCCGCGCAAACGCAGCACAGCCCTTGGGGAACGATACCGAAGAGGCGCAGGCTAAGTGCCAACAACTGCTGGCGGGGGATGAGGAAGAAATTGCTAATTGTGTTGGCCAAAATCTGCCTTCATCTACGAGTCCGTTTTCATCCTCCCATGTGCAAATGGGGCAATTGACCGAAGAGCAGGAATGCGAGGCGGCCACGGCTGCGGTGGATTTTGATAAAGCGAAACCTAATACGCCCTAAAGAGTCATAAAAACTGATAAAACATAAAGGCCACTAAAAAGTGGCCTTTATGTTTGGCATATCCGCATTCACGGGAAAGCGTTTTATGCGAGTGCGAGCATTCTGAGCGTCACGACACAAAGCGGCTTAGCTCGCAGCCTTATCTTCCGCGCTAGATGCATCGGTACCTGCGCTATCTTGCGCTGCTTCTAAAGCTACTGCTTCAGGCGTTTCGGCTTCGAGACGCGCGCGCTCCGCTTTAGAAATATAACGCGGTTTTGCACCCACTTTGGGTTTCTCGATTTTGTTTTGTTTGGCTTTTTCGCGCTTAGCCATCTTCTTAACGATCTTTTGCTTCTTGTTCATAACATCTCTAATTCGGTTTTTGCCTATACAGGCTGAGTCCAGTGGCTCAATTAAAGCTGGATTCTAACTGAATATTGCCAATCTCTCCATGTTTTGCTGTTGCCTAAGAGGATGGTGGCTAAGTTTTAGCTGGGTATTACCGCGCTAAAGTATGAGCTATTTTGTTTACCGTACTGTTCACCCATGGCCATAACCGCTATATTGACGATCAGTAAAGTATTGACCTTTAAACGGTTTAAGTAAATAAATGCAGATTTAACAGTCGTTAAGTTCCGCATACTACGTGAGTGTTTGTTATGGAGGCGCTTTGTTAACCAAAATCACTTTCTTTGAGCGTTTCGAGCCAGATATTTTATCGGGAGCTAAGACCATTACCTTAAGGGATGAAGCCGAGTCCCATGTGTTCGCTGGACAAATTTTGCCAGTATCGACCTTCGAAGCTGACCGTTGGTTTTGTGATATCAAGGTCATTGAGGTTGTGCCTGTGTTGTTTTCTGCGCTGACAGAGCAACATGCAGCGCAGGAGAATATGACGCTGCCAGAGCTGCGCCGAGTGATCCAAGAGATTTATCCCGGCCTTGAGCAGTTATTTCAAATTCGCTTTTGTGTTTTGAGTACAACGGCAGACGCTATTGACTAACGCTATTGATTAAGCGCTATTAATAAAAAATAGGCTGGCTTGTTTTGATGCAAGCCAGCCTTTTATTGTCATCCCAAAACCACCGCCTCTGGCGGTGGTGATTGTCCCTTAAGGCTATAGCCTGAATAACGCCCATGTTAAAAGAGACCTTCTTATTCACCACAAGTAAGAGGAAACGAGAAACATGGGCGATTACAGAAGTTCATCACATGTTTACTGGCGTTGTAAATATCATATCGTTTGGACGCCTAAGTACAGATTCAAAATTCTAAAAGGTAACCTTGGTAAAGAGCTCTACAGGTCGATTTATATTCTATGCAATATGAAAAGTTGTGAGGTCTTAGAATTAAACGTCCAGATAGATCATGTGCATCTAGTCGTGATAATTCCCCCAAAGTTGTCAGTATCCACATTAATGGGGATATTGAAGGGTAGGAGCGCAATAAGGCTTTTTAACAATTCCCTCATGTTCGTAAGAAGTTATGGGGAAATAGCTTTTGGGCGAGGGGTTATTTTGTTGATACGGTAGGCGTAAATGAGGAAATCATAAGACGCTATGTTCGCCATCAAGATAAGCAAGATCTAGAGCATGATGCTCAATTGTCGCTACAGATGAAGTAGGTGTAAGGAAATAGCCCCTTCCAGGGGCAAATCAAAGCCGCCTTCTAAGAAGGCGGATTCTTTACTTTCCAAGTGGAATGCGAACTTAAATCGCAAACATCAATTCACTATACCGTCCAAGGTAAGAGTTTTTGGGCGATGCGGTTTGATTCACCTAGGCGCACCGCGGCGCGATAACGCATTCTGTAGAGCAGTTGGTAGCACAAGGGAACCAAATACAGACTCGTCACCGTTGAGAACGACAAACCGCCGATAATGGCGATAGCCATCGGTGAGTAGGGTGGACCACCGCCGCCGATTTGGGTTTCGCCCATCGCCAGTGGCACTAGGCCCAGCACTGTTGTTCCTACCGTCATTAGCACTGGGCGCAGACGGGTAATACAAACTTCACGTATGGTATCTGACAGCTTATCGAGTTCAGGCGTCATTTGGTTGATTTGGTCGACCAATACGATGCCGTTATTCACCACAATTCCCATGAGAATCAAGATCCCTATCATGGCCATGACTGACATAGGCGTGCCTGTGAGCAGCAAAGCCCAAAAGACGCCTGTGATCGAGAACAGAATCGAGGTGATAATCGCCGTCGGTAATAATAAAGATTCAAACAGCGCCGCCATTACGATGTAAATCATGGCAATAGCAAGCAGCATATTGATAGCCATGACGCTCTGATCTTCATCCTGACGCTCAAACCCACCGCGCAGCGAATAGTTATAACCATTCGGGAAGCGCACGTTTTCCATCACCTGTTTGATCTTAGTTTGGGCTTCCTCTGTGGTGAGCTTGTCTAAGTTCGCGCCGATTGAAAGCGAGGTTTGGCGATTGTAGTGCTTGATGGTATCGAACCTAGGTAAAATCTCGATACTGGCAAGGTTATCAAGGGTATACAGGCGTTGGTCGATACGCACGATGGGCAGTTGCTTGAGCTTCTCGAGGGATTTTTGCCATTCCTTCTCATAGGCCATTTCGATACGCAGCTCCCCATTGGGATCGTGCCTAAATGAGCGCAGCGGTGAACCACGTAGTGCCATGGAGATGCTAGAGGCCACTTCGTTGAGTTTTAAATCCAGTCGTGCCGCCATCTGCCGATTAATGCGGATCACCACTTCCTGCTGCGCACCGTTCACTTCGGAGCGTACATCCACTAAGCCTTTGATATTGGAGAGCAGGGGTAAAACTTGCTCACTCAAATGGATAAGCTCCGAGGTGGAGCGACCTGTGAGCGTGACACGTACGCCCGAATTATCATTACCCCAGCCAAATTGAGGTTTCGCGATGGAGAATTTAGGAAAACCGCTGCGGATTTTCTTCTTTAACTCATCCAGTGGCATAGGTAGGTCTTTTTTCAGCAAAATCACCGAGGAAGCATCGTCAGGTGCATAGTAGCTATACACTGAGTCGATATGGAATTCCTCTTTATTATTATAAAGATACTCTTCCATTTGGCTCACCATTGCTTCGGTCACATTGAGATTATGGCGACCTTCTACTTGGTAGTTGATGTAAATACGCTCCTTGCTTTGGCTGTCCTCCTGATCCTGCTTGACCATCGACAGCGGCAGGGCGGTAGAGACCAAAATGGCCACCGAAATTAGGCCTGAACGCCAAGGGCGCAGCAGCACCCAATTGAGGCTACGGTTGTAGAAGTTTTGCAACTTACCCGGTGCTTTCTCTGGCGCGATATCGAAGTGAAACTTAGTCAACATCAATGGAATTAATGTTTTAGCCACTAACAGTGAGGCCGCCAGCGAAATACAAATCGCAATCGCCACATGCTCAAGGAAGATGGTGAGCTCGACTTTTACCCCGAAGATATTGGGTAAAAACACGATAGCCGTGGTCATAGTGCCCGCAAGTACGGCAAGACTGACCTTATCGACCCCTGTCATGACCGCGTTTTCATTATCCTCTGCGCTATTGGTGGCTTTGCCTTGCTTCTCCTGCAGCACACTCTCGGTGACCACTACAGCGTTATCGATAAGCATACCGACCGCTAATAACAGCCCCATCATCGACAGAATGTTTAAGCTGTAACCTAGCAGGTACATGGCGGCCAGTGTCATACCAATCGAAATCGGCACTGAGGACACCACAATCAAGGTCATCTTGAAGTTTCTCAGGAATAAATACAGCACGATAAAAGACAGCAAGGCGCCGATTAATCCCGACAGCAGCAGATCCGAGAGGGAAGATTTTACCCCAGAGGCTTGATCTTCCATGATAAACAAGCGGATACCTTGGAATTGTTGATCTTGCTTGGCAAGCTCAATCACCTTTAATACCCGATCAGACACTTCCACTAAGTTGGCGCCGGATTCTTTAAACACATCCAGACCCACAGCGTAATGCTTATCTAAGTGACGACCTTCGACCCGTTCAGGTAGCGCAAATTGCACATCGGCAACGTCACCTAAGGTCAGCCCCGGTAATAGCACTAGGGCTTTAATGTCCTCTAAATTACGAAATTCGCCCTTAGGAGACACCTGATAAACCAGATTACTTTCCCTTAAGGTGCCAGCGCTGAGTACAAAGTTTTCGCGGCCGAGACGTGTCTGTAACTCGGTTGCCGAATAGCCACTGGCGGCGAGGCGGTTGGCATTGATCCTGACCTCAATCTGCTTTTGCTCAACCCCATAGAGATTGACTTTAGACACCCCTTCGACCCGCTCCAGCGGGCGCTTGAGCTGTTTATCAAGCAAGTCGAATGCGCCAGAAAGCTCGCGGTCGCTCGAAATCCGTATGGTCAATACCGGCATGTCAGCGGTGGAGAATTGGCGGATAAACACCCGCTCAACATCCTTGGGTAATAAGTGTCGCACCGCATCGATTTTTTCCCGCGCTTCTAAGCTTTTAGTCGCAACGTTTTCGCCCCATTTCATATTGATTTCGATTTCAGCGCCTTCTTGGGAAGACTCAGATTCGAGCTCATCGATACCGCCCATAGTGGCGAGGGACTCTTCGAGCACCTTAGTGATATCGCGCTCGACTTCCGCTGGGGTTGAGCCTTTGTAAGGCACTTGCACCACGATTTGCGGAATATCGATACCAGGGAACATTTCGAGCGGCAGTAGGCGGCTAGAAGCCAGACCAAACAGCAAGATAGCAAAGAAAAACATGCTGGTGGTGACTGGGCGTTTTATCGCTAAACGGGTGAGGTTCATAGGCGAGCCTCCGCGGTTTCTGCCGTGTTGTCTTGCGCTGTGGCGGTATGTTCAAACTTTTTACGGTCAAACAGGGCATAGAGCACAGGGATAACAATCAGGGTCAACAGGGTCGAGAGGCTCAGACCAAAGATCACAGTAATCGCCATCGGTGCGCGGACTTCTGAGCCATCGCCTAAACCTAACGCCATTGGCAGCAAACCTAAGGTGGTGGTTAAGGTGGTCATCATAATCGGGCGCAGACGGGATTTGGCCGCGACCTTAATGGCCTCAAGCTTGTCCACGCCTCCGGTGCGCAGCTGATTAATTCTATCTACCAGTACGATGGCGTTGTTGACCACAATCCCCGCGAGCATGATAAGGCCGATAAACACCACCACACTCAAATGGGTTTGGGTGATATAAAGACCAAGCACGCTACCTGCCAGCGCCATCGGCACGGCGAATAAAATTAGCAGCGGATGCAGCAGTGATTCGAATTGACTCGCCATCACTAAGTACACCAGGAAAACCGCTAGGATCAGCGCAATCTTCAGTGATTGGAATGAATGCTCCATTTCCTCATTTTGTCCACCAAAGCGTGCTTGAACCGAGGCGGGCAACACCTGTGCAGACAAAATTTGCTGCGCTTCGGCCACCGCATCACTTAAGTCGCCATAGGCAAGGTTGGCCGATACTAAGGCCACTCGTTGTTGGCTGATGCGGTTAATCGCCGAGGGGCCTAATTGCAATGACACTTCGGCCACGGCGCTTAGGGCAATCGGTTGCTGGCTGTTCGGGTTGATGATGAGTGCATCGATATCACTGATTTGATCCCGCTCATCCAGTTCGCTACGCACTAAAATATCAATTTTGCGGTCGCGGACTGTGTATTGGCTGGCAACTGTACCGCCAACGCGCTGGGCAATACGATTGGCGACTGTGGGCGCATCCATGCCTAAGGCGGCTAAGCGAGCATGGTCGAAGCGAATGCTGAGTTCTGGCTGACCATCACGCAGGCTAGTATTCACATCGGCAAAGCGATCGGAGGCGGAAAGCGCCTTAACCAGATTATCGGCACTGCGCTTAAGTAAGTGTAAATCGTAACCCGAAAGCTCAATCTCCAATGGGGTTTTAAAGCTAAAGAGTTCAGGTTGCTCGATTTTAGCTTCCAGCTCTGGAATGCGGCGCGCGGTATCACGCAGCACTTGTGTCACCTGATGGTAAGCCGTGTGATCGCTCAGTACGACCTGTAAACGTCCCCAGTTTTCGCCACCACGTGCGGTATCAGAGGTCATTAGGCCGCCGCTGCCCGCTTGGCTGTAGGCATGCTTGACTTCGGGTCTATCTTTAATCGACATCGCGAGTTGTTGCAGTACTTTATCGGTTTCACCGACCGCAGTGCCAGGAGGCAGCAGGATCTCCACATAAAACTCCCCTTGGTTCATCGGTGGGATGAGCTCCATGCCAAGGCGGGGGAGCAAGCTAATACAGGCGCCAGTGATCCCTATGGTCAGTAACAAAGTGGCGACTTGTTTACGCAGCGCCATTGCCAATAGTTTGTGATAAACCGACTCGATAGCGTGGTAAACAAAGTTAAAACCACTGCTGAGTGGGCGCATCACTAACCCAAGCAGCCAAGAGAAGAAACGGCCAATCACTAACGCTAAAGTCAGCAATGCACTCGGTAAGTAGCTAAAGAGCAACACAATCGGGAAGGAAAATACCGTCGCACTATAGTGTTTTAACTTACCGAGCTTAGTAGTGGGTTTCTCCTTCGGGGTTTTCTTGATGAGTTCTGGCAGTGCTGTAAAGCCTTCGCGGGAGGCCAGCATTGGAATTGAGGTTAATGCCACCAAGAGTGATGCGAGTAGGGCAAAGGTCACTGTGAGGGCTTGATCAGAGAATAGGGCGCCCGCAATACCATCGACAAATACCAAGGGGACAAACACTGCAAGCGTGGTCATGGTCGAGGCGAAAATCGCACCCGCCACTTCTTTAGTCCCTGTCACTGCCGCATCTAACTTGTTCATGCCTTCGCTACGGCAGCGGTCGATGTTCTCCAGCACCACAATAGCGTTGTCGACTAAGAGACCGATAGCGAGCGCAATACCGCCTAATGACATGATGTTTAAGCTGATATCGGCAAAGTACATCATGTTAAAGGTGGCAATCACCGAGAAGGGGATGGAGATTGAGATGATCAGCGTCGGGATAATATTGCGCAGGAACAGGTAAATCACCAACATAGACAAAATGCTGCCCATTAGCGCAGAGGAGGTGACTTCGCTTACGGCACTCTCAATAAACTCGGACTGGTCGTAAATCACTTCCAGTTTGTTTTGCTTAGGATCTTGGTTGATTTTGACTAGCTCATCGCGCAGCTTCTTGGCCACCGCGACCGTGTTGGCATCACCTTCCTTATAGATAGCCAGTTCAATCGACTCTTGGCTGCCGATACGGGTGATATCGCTACGCTCTTTAAAGGCATCGGTAATGGTGGCAACTTCAAATAGACGTACTAAGGTCTGTGCGTCGCGATAGACGATGACTTGCCCCAGTTCTTCCAATGAATTGAATTGGTTAAGGGTACGAACCAGATATTCGCGGTCGCCTTGGATCACTTTACCCGCAGATAAGTTGATGTTTTCCTCGTTGATGCGGCGTTTAATATCATCGGCATTCAAATTGAGCTGGGATAATTTTTCCTGATTGAGCTGAATATGCACTTCCTGCTCTAAACCACCGGATAAACGCACCGCAGCTACACCTGAAAGGGCTTCTAAACGGCGTTTAAGTTCTTCCTCCGCGTAGGTACGCATCTGCTTGAGTTCGGCCTCTGATGCATTCGGGACTGACAGCGCGAGGCGCATAATTGGATCTAAATTGGGGTTAAAGCGCAGCAATAATGGCTTTTTAACATCCAGTGGCAGGGCGATAGTGTCGAGTTTTTCGCGCACATCGAGGCTTGCCATATCCATTGTGGTGCCCCATTCAAACTCGAGTACCACATCGGACATGCCAGAGCGGGAGATAGAGCTTATCTTACGCAAGCCTTTCACCACACCGACGGCTTCTTCAATGGGTTTTGAAACCAGTTGCTCCACTTCAACGGGCGCAGCACCGTCGTACATGGTTCGAATGGTCAAGGTGGGGTAGCTTAAATCGGGTAGGAGTTTTACCGCTAAGCGCGAAAACCCTACCATACCGAATAACATAATGGCCAGCATGAACATCCATACTGTGACAGGCCGTTTAACTGAGGTGCTGATGATTGACATGAAAGACTCCTATCAGTTCTTCGCTGAGGCCAAATGGAGTGGGGTAATGACTTCAACTAAGGATTGGTCTTTCAAATTTTGCTGGCCACGGGTCACGACTTGTTCGCCGGGTTTGAGGCCGGAGACCACTTCCACCGCGTCGCCTTCACGGTAACCAATTTCGACTTCACGGCGGTTGGCGCGATGGTCTGCGCTCGTGCCGTCAATCACATACAGGGCTTGTCTGTTGTCTTGGTTGATCAGGGCGCTGTAGGGCACGGTTATTACATTCTCATGGGTGTCATACTTCAATTCGACCCGAGTGAACATACCGGCCTTTAAATGGGCATTCTGATTCGGTACGGCTAACGTCACTTTAAAGGTGCCGCTCTGTGGGTCGACCACTGGGCTGATGCGCAGTACTTTCGCGTGGATAGCGTTTTTGCTCTGTTGATTGCTAAAGACTTGGGCTTCTTGGCCTAAACGCAGGCTAGTTAATTGCTGCTCGGGTAAATGCACAATCCCGTGCAGTTCGTCTTGATTGACGATATAAAACAGATCCCCAAACTCTTTCGCCATGTTACCGGCCTTCACATAACGCTTAGCAATAATGCCATTGATGGGGGAGACCACATGGCTTTCTTTGACTTGTAGTTCGGCAAGATCGCGTTTGGCGATAGCAGCTTGTAGGTTGTACTCAAGCTTGGCCATCGAGTCGGCACTGATAAACTCTTTGTTGCTCATTTTCTTTAAACGGTTTAACTCTTGCTCGATGATTTTCACTTCGGCTTCGGAGCGGTCGAGATCGTATTGCTGACGTTTAGCATCGATAACCGCGAGGATTTGGCCTTTTTGTACCCGGTCACCTTCTTCGACATTAATGGCTTCGATAAGGCCGGCAATGCGGCTGACGACATTGGCTTCCTGCGGAGCTTCGAGGGTCGCCGTAGTGCTATAAAACGAAGACACATTACCCTGCAGTACGGTAGTGGTTTCGACGGGGATGGCATATTGTTCTTCTTTTTTAGCCACTTCCTCTTCGCCGCATGCCGCTAACATTGACACTAACAGCACGGGTAGGGCGAACTTAGCAATTTTTGACTTTTCCATAAGAGTATTACCTGTTGTCATTTTTGTGATGCCATCTTAAAGCGAAAAACATGCCAAAATTAAAAATACATTAATTTCAGTAGATTAACTTAAAATTATGAGATTGTGGATTAGGCAAACTTACTAAATGTAGCTAAAAAGTTTAAAAAGTGATGAGAAATGCTAAATAACCTGTGGGGGGAGATTGGCTATTGTGCTAGCGGGACTGATGGGAGAGAGAAGGGCGGGGATAAAAAATATCAATAAAAAAGCGCCCAGAGGGCGCTTTTATCGATAAATGCAGTTTAACGTTTATCTTGGCTAACGAAGTCACGCGCAGTCTCGCCAGTATATAGCTGACGTGGACGGCTGATCTTGTGACCTGGTTGATCCAACATTTCTTTCCAGTGAGCAATCCAACCCACGGTACGTGCTAATGCAAACAGTACAGTGAACATGCTAGTTGGAATACCAATGGCTTTCATGATGATGCCAGAGTAGAAATCGACGTTTGGATAGAGTTTCTTCGAAATGAAGTACTCGTCTTCCAGTGCGATACGTTCAAGTTCCATTGCAACATCTAATAATGGATCTTGTACTTTCAGCTCTTTTAACACTTCGTGACAGGTTTCACGCATGACTTTGGCACGTGGGTCAAAGTTTTTGTAAACACGGTGTCCGAAGCCCATCAGACGGAATGGGTCGTTCTTGTCTTTCGCACGGGCGATGAATTCAGGAATACGGTCCACTGAACCGATTTCTTCTAACATTTGTAGACAAGCTTCGTTCGCGCCGCCGTGTGCAGGGCCCCATAGAGAAGCAATACCCGCAGCGATACACGCGAATGGATTCGCGCCTGAAGAACCGGCTAAACGTACGGTTGACGTTGACGCGTTTTGTTCGTGATCCGCATGTAGAATGAAGATACGGTCCATAGCACGTTCAACGATTGGGTTTACCTTGTACTCTTCACAAGGAACGGCAAACATCATGCTTAAGAAGTTGCCTGCGTAGCTTAAGTCATTGCGTGGGTAAACGAATGGCTGGCCAGAAGAGTACTTGTAGCACATAGCGGCAATCGTTGGCATTTTGGAGACTAAGCGATAAGCGGCGATTTCGCGGTGGCGAGGATCGTTGACATCGAGTGAGTCTTGATAAAATGCAGACAATGCACCAGTGACACCACATAACATCGCCATAGGATGAGCATCACGACGGAAACCTCTAAAGAAGAAGGCGAGTTGCTCATGAACCATAGTGTGGGTTTTTACTGTGTGTACAAATTCAGCATATTGCTCTTTCGTCGGCAGTTCACCGTAAAGCAGCAGGTAACACAGGTCTAAGTAATCTGAGTCAACGGCGAGTTGCTCGATTGGATAGCCGCGGTGTAACAATATACCTTGATCGCCATCGATATAGGTAATTGCAGATTCACAGGAGGCTGTCGCGAGAAAACCTGGATCAAAAGTGAAGTAACCCTTGCTGCCAAGTTTACTGATATCGATTACGTCAAAACCAGCGGATCCTTGCTTTACTGGCAATTCTATCGAGTCGTTCCCTGGTAATTCTAATTTGGCTTTTAAATCAGCCATACCCCGTTCTCCTTACTTCGTTCTTATCTGTGAGTGCGGCATGTCAAACCGCCATTACTTTACAGCCATTCTAGATCACATTTCAATTTAAATAAGCGTTTAAATTTGTTAGACCATGGTATAAATCTCTTTACTTTCCTTGGTGCAGCTGGCACTTAGGTGAAAATATCCTTAAAAAAACAAAATTTGCATTCTGTGATGTTTGTATTTGACATTTCGCGCGAGTATACTTGCCTCCGCCTAATAATGGCTGCAAACGATGATGTTAAAACACCCTTTGTTTACATGTTAAATAAGTGAGTGTTCAAATAGTTATCTGTTTGTTTAAACTTTGCTTTTGTGTTTACTTTTGCCCTGATTTACCCCTCGGTTTAAAGTTTGTACAAAAGCGGTTCACATAACAAAAAAAATGCTCAATGGAGCTGAGTGAGCAGAACGTGAAAAAGCAAAGACCTGTCCATTTAGATCTGCAGACCATTCGCTTTCCTGCAACAGCGATTGTGTCAATTCTTCACCGTGTATCCGGTGTCATCATGCTGTTCGCTGTTGGCATTCTTATTTGGTTGCTAAATTCATCTTTAGCCTCCGCTGAAAGTTTCGCAGGCGTACAATCTCTGTTTGATAACTTCGTTGTGAAGTTCATCATGTGGGGCATTTTGACTGCACTGGCTTATCACTTATTCGGTGGCCTACGCCACTTAGTAATGGATACCGGTCGTTGGGAAGAGTTGGCTTCGGGCACCGCCTCAGCGAAAGCTGTATTTGTACTGACGGTAGCCTTTTCAATTTTAGCGGGGTTATGGGTATGGTAACCAATGCAGCAAGTTTTGGACGCAGTGGTGTTCATGACTTTATTCTACTACGCGCTAGTGCAGTAATCCTCGCCTGTTATACCATTTTCATGGTTGGCTTTATTGCATGTAGTTCCCCTCTCACCTATGACGTTTGGCACGGCCTGTTTAGCGCTCTGCCAATGAAAGTGTTTACCCTGCTTGCGCTGGTTGCACTGCTTGTTCACGCCTGGATTGGTGTATGGCAAGTATTGACGGATTACGTCAAGTGCACTTCGTTACGCGGTGTTTTACAGTTCACCTTCGTCGTCACCGTCTTTTGTTATCTGGCGGCCGGCATTGTTATTGTGTGGGGTGTCTAAGTGAGTATTCCAGTACGTGAGTTTGATGCTGTAGTGATTGGTGCCGGCGGTGCCGGTATGCGCGCAGCATTACAGATTTCTAAAGAAGGTAAGAGCTGTGCGCTTTTATCTAAAGTATTCCCAACTCGTTCTCATACTGTTTCTGCGCAGGGTGGTATCACCGTTGCGTTAGGTAACGCCCATGAAGACCATTGGGAACAACACATGTACGATACCGTAAAAGGTTCCGACTTTATCGGTGACCAAGACGCTATCGAATTCATGTGTCAAACCGGTCCAGAAGCCATTATTGAACTCGAGCACATGGGTTTACCCTTCTCTCGTTTCGATAACGGTAAGATTTACCAACGTCCTTTCGGTGGTCAATCTAAAAACTTCGGTGGTGAACAAGCGGCGCGTACCGCTGCAGCGGCAGACCGTACTGGTCACGCACTGCTTCACTGCTTATACCAACAGAACGTTAAACACAAAACCCAAGTGTTTTCTGAGTGGTATGCCCTCGATTTAGTGAAAAACCAAGACGGTGCCATCGTAGGTTGTACTGCGATTGAAATCGAAACGGGTGAAATCGTTTACTTCAAAGCCAAAGCCACTGTACTCGCGACTGGCGGTGCTGGTCGTATCTACGCATCAACCACAAACGCACACATCAATACCGGTGACGGTGTTGGTATGGCAATGCGTGCTGGTGTTCAGATGCAAGATATGGAAATGTGGCAATTCCACCCAACCGGTATCGCTGGTGCGGGTGTACTTGTGACTGAAGGTTGTCGTGGTGAAGGCGGTTACCTGCTGAACAAAGACGGCGAGCGTTTCATGGAGCGTTATGCACCAAACGCGAAAGACTTAGCATCTCGTGACGTGGTAGCACGTTCTATGATGACTGAAATCCGTGAAGGCCGTGGTTTAGATGGTCCATTAGGCCCACACTGCTTGCTGAAACTCGACCACTTAGGTAAAGAGACCTTAGAAGCCCGTCTACCAGGCGTGTGTGAACTTTCTCGTACCTTCGCGCATATCGATCCGGCCGATGGTCCAATCCCAGTTCTGCCAACCTGTCACTATATGATGGGTGGTCTGCCCACTAAGGTGAGCGGTCAAGTTATTCGTAAGAATGACGACGGCAGCGAGCAAGATGTGGTTGGTTTATTCGCAGTAGGTGAGATTGCCTGTGTGTCTGTACACGGTGCTAACCGTTTAGGCGGTAACTCTCTGCTCGACTTAGTGGTCTTTGGCCGCGCTGCGGGTCAACACTTAGGTAAAGCACTCGATGAGACTGCGGATCCAAAAGATGCGACCGATGCGGAAATTCAAGCGACTTTAGCACGCTTAAACCGCTGGGAAAGCAACAAGTCTGGCGAAGACCCAGCGCAAATCCGTAAAGATTTACAACTTTGCATGCAATTAAACTTCTCTGTATTCCGCCGTGGCGATGCAATGGCAGAAGGTTTAGAGCAGTTAAAAGCTATCCGTAAGCGTTTAGAAAATGCCAAATTGTCTGATAACTCTCGTGAATTCAACACTCAACGTATTGAATGTTTAGAGTTAGACAACCTGATGGCGACGGCAATTGCCACCGCTTATGCTGCTAATTTCCGTACAGAGAGCCGTGGTGCTCACTCACGTGAAGACTATTTAGAGCGTGATGATGATAACTGGTTATGTCACACCCTGTTTGACCCTGTGACTGAAACCATGGACCGTCGTGCTGTGAATATGGCGCCTAAGTTACGTGAAGCATTCCCGCCGAAGAAACGTACCTACTAGGAGTTGCAAAGATGAAATTGGAATTTGCAGTTTATCGTTACAATCCTGATGTAGATACAAAACCTTACATGCAGGATTACAGCCTTGAAGTGGCTGAAGGCTCTGACATGATGGTGCTTGATGCACTGATCAAGTTAAAAGAACAGGACCCAACGTTAGCGTTCCGTCGCTCATGCCGTGAAGGTGTTTGCGGTAGTGACGGTGTGAACATGAACGGTAAAAACGGTCTGGCTTGTATTACGCCAATCTCTACCTTCAAAGGTAAGAAGTTGGAAATTCGTCCACTGCCAGGTATGCCAGTCGTACGTGACTTAGTGGTTGATTTAACTCAGTTCTACAAGCAGTACGAGAAGATCAAGCCGTTCCTCATCAACGATGAGAAGATGCCTGCTCGTGAACATTTACAGTCACCTGAACAGCGTGCGCATTTAGATGGTCTGTACGAATGTATCATGTGTGCATGTTGTTCTACGGCTTGTCCATCGTTTTGGTGGAATCCTGATAAGTTTATCGGTCCTAGCGGTCTGCTACACGCTTACCGTTTCTTGATCGACAGCCGCGATACAGCGACAGAAGAACGTCTTTCTGAGCTGGACGACGCCTACAGCGTGTTCCGTTGCCACGGCATCATGAACTGCGTTGACGTCTGTCCAAAAGGACTTAATCCGACTAAAGCAATTGGTCACATTAAGTCAATGCTACTTAAGCGAGCTGTGTAATGCGAGAACCCGAGCTTAAATCAATAATAATATAGCTCTCGAAGAGTCACTTTCTGGGTATAGAAGGTGGCTCTTTTGTGTATGTAATGGAAGACAACGCGCCGTGAAATCTGGATATCTAGGGGCGGCAAAATTTATGCGTCGAAGGTAATTGCTTGAGATTGCATATAAAAACTATGGCTAAGCACGTGTATAAAGTTTGAAAGGAATAGCAATGCACCAAGGCATCATGAAAGCCTGGCTCGAATCATCTCACTTAAGTGGTGCAAATTCGACCTACGTAGAAGAGATGTATGAAGCCTATCAAGAAGACCCACAGTCAGTCTCTGACGATTGGCGTGCGGTATTTGATAATCTCCCTCCGGTGAACGGTGCTTCTAAAGACGCGCCTGAAGCGGCTCACTCCAAAGTACGTGATTATTTTCGCAGTTTAGCGATGGACGGACGTCATAAGAGCGCCGCTCGTGTGACCGATCCTGAGTTGGATGCTAAGCAAGTTAAAGTGCTACAGCTGATCAACGCCCACCGTTTCCGTGGTCACCAAGGGGCTAACCTCGACCCGTTAGAATTGTGGAAACGTGAACCTGTTGCCGATTTAGATCCCGCATTCCACGGTCTGACCAAAGAAGACATGGAACGTGAGTTCAACACTGGCTCGTTCGCCCACGGCGGCGAAACCATGAAGCTGGCTGACTTAGTCAAAGCGCTAAAAGCCACTTACTGTGGTTCGATTGGCGCCGAATACATGCACATTACCGATACCGATGAGAAGCGTTGGATCCAACAACGTCTCGAACCATCCTTAGGTAAAGCCAACTACGATAAAAGCGTTAAGACCCGCATTCTCGAAGGCCTAAATGCTGCTGAAGGCATTGAAAAATATTTAGGCGCTAAATTCCCTGGTGCAAAACGCTTCTCGTTAGAAGGCGGCGATGCGTTAGTCCCTATGATGCGCGAAATCATTTATCGCGCAGGCGAAGCGGGCACTAAAGAAATCGTAGTCGGTATGGCTCACCGTGGTCGTTTAAACGTACTGGTGAACGTGTTAGGTAAGCGTCCAGCAGAACTGTTTGACGAGTTCGCCGGTAAGCACGCCGATACCCACGGTTCAGGCGACGTAAAATACCACCAAGGTTTCTCTTCAGATTTCGAAACGCCGGGCGGCAACGTGCACTTAGCACTGGCCTTTAACCCATCACACCTTGAAATCGTTAACCCTGTGGTTATGGGCTCTGTCCGTGCTCGTCAAGACCGCCGTGGTTGTAAAGACGGTTTACAGGTGATGCCAATTACGATTCACGGTGACTCTGCAATTGCTGGTCAAGGTATCGTGCAAGAGACATTCAACATGTCTCAAACCCGTGGCTTTAAAGTGGGCGGCAGCATCCGTATCGTTGTGAACAACCAAGTTGGTTTTACAACGTCAAACCACTTTGATGTGCGTTCAACTGAATACTGTACTGACATCGCTAAGATGGTTCAGGCACCGATTTTCCACGTGAACTCTGACGATCCAGAAGCCGTTGCCTTTGTTGCACAGCTTGCTGTTGATTACCGTAACGAGTTTAAACGTGACGTGGTGATTGACTTAGTGTGTTACCGCCGTCATGGCCACAACGAAGCTGACGAGCCAAGTGCAACTCAGCCATTGATGTATGCCAAGATCAAGAAACACCCAACGCCACGTAAGATCTACGCTGACAAACTGATCGCCGAAAACAGCATCGGCGCTGATGAAGTGACCAGCATGATCAACACCTACCGTGACGCCTTAGACCAAGGTGACTGTGTGGTGAAAGAATGGCGCCCAATGACACTGCACACTGTGGATTGGACTCCTTACATTGGCCGTGAGTGGGACGAAGCGTATCAAGCATCTCTGCCACTTGAGCGTCTGCAAAAGCTGGCTGACAAGCTCAGCTACGTACCAGAGAGCCACCCGCTGCATTCACGCGTTGCTAAAATTTATGGCGATCGTGTTGCGATGGCGAAGGGCGAGAAGTTACTCGACTGGGGCTTTGCTGAAACCTTAGCTTACGCCACGATTCTTGAAGACAAGCAACGTGTTCGCATTACAGGTCAAGACTCTGGTCGTGGTACTTTCTTCCACCGTCACGCGGTTCTGCACAACCAAAACGATGCGACAACTTACTTACCACTGCGTAACTTGTCTGAAGACCAAGGTCCAATCGACATTACTGACTCAGTATTGTCTGAAGCATCAGTACTCGCCTTCGAATACGGTTATGCGACTGCGGAACCTGGTGGTCTGGCGATTTGGGAAGCCCAATTCGGTGACTTTGCTAACTGTGCGCAAGTGGTTATCGACCAGTTCTTGTCTTCTGGTGAGCAAAAGTGGGGCCGTCTGTGCGGTCTGACTATGCTGTTACCACACGGTTACGAAGGTCAAGGTCCAGAACACTCAAGCGCCCGTTTAGAGCGTTTCTTGCAGATGTGTGCTAACCACAACATGCAAGTCTGTGTGCCATCAACGCCTGCACAGGTTTACCATATGCTGCGTCGCCAAGTGGTGCGCCCAATGCGTCGTCCACTGGTGGTGATGTCACCTAAGTCATTGCTACGTCACCCATTAGCGGTTTCTAGCATGGAAGAATTGGCTAATGGCAGCTTCCAAAACGTGATCGGTGAAATCGATACGTTAGAAGCGAGCAAGGTCGATCGCGTCGTGTTCTGTAGCGGTAAGGTATACTTCGAGCTGCTGGAAAAACGCCGTAAAGAAAACATCAATAACATCGCAATAATCCGTGTCGAACAGTTATATCCGTTCCCACATGAAGAAATGGTTGCAGCTTTAGCTGACTACCAACATGTGAAGGATTTTGTATGGTGTCAGGAAGAGCCGCAAAACCAGGGTGCTTGGTACTCAAGCCAACATCACTTCTGGGCTGCTATCCCTGCGGGTGCAAAACTGACCTACGCTGGCCGTGAAGCGTCTGCTGCACCAGCCTGTGGTTACCCAGAGCTGCATGCTCACCAACAAGAATCTTTAGTGAACAGTGCCCTAAAGCTGTAATAGCTAAGACTGTAGTAATAGACATTTTATAAAAAAGGATCGTTTTTCATGAGTATCGAAATCAAGGTACCCGTACTGCCAGAATCTGTTGCCGATGCAACTATCGCCACTTGGCACGTAAAAGTGGGTGAGCAAGTTTCTCGTGATCAAAATCTGGTTGATATTGAAACTGACAAAGTCGTACTGGAAGTGGTTGCACCAGAAGATGGTCACATCGGTGAGTTCTTGTTCCAAGAAGGTGACACCGTTCTGGGCGAGCAAGTGATTGCTAAGTTCATCGCGGGTGCGGTTTCTGGTCAAGAAGTGACTAAAGCCGAAGCCGAAGCTGCTGCACCTGTTGCCGCTGCTGCGACTGAAGAGTCTAACGATGCATTAAGCCCATCAGTACGTCGTTTACTGGCTGAGCATAATGTTGATGCGAGCAAAGTGAAGGGCACTGGTGTCGGTGGCCGTATCACTAAAGAAGACGTTGAAGCCTTTATCAAGTCTGCGCCTAAAGCGGCTGCTGCCCCTGCGGCTCCAGCGGTACAACCACTCGCTGCTGGTCGTAGCGAGAAGCGTGTTCCAATGACTCGTTTACGTAAGACTATTGCTAACCGTTTATTAGAAGCGAAAAACTCTACCGCGATGCTCACGACCTTCAACGAAGTGAACATGAAGCCAATCATGGATATCCGTAAGCAGTACCAAGATATCTTTGAAAAGCGCCACGGTATCCGTTTAGGTTTCATGTCTTTCTACGTGAAAGCGGTGACTGAAGCGCTGAAACGCTTCCCAGAAGTGAACGCTTCAATCGACGGTGACGATATCGTTTACCACAACTACTTCGACGTCAGCATCGCTGTATCGACTCCACGTGGTCTGGTCACCCCAGTATTGCGTGATACCGATACCATGAGCCTGGCTGATATCGAAAAAGCAGTACGCGATCTGGCGATCAAAGGCCGTGATGGCAAGCTGACTGTGGCTGATATGACTGGCGGTAACTTCACTGTGACTAACGGTGGTGTATTCGGCTCGTTAATGTCTACCCCAATTTTAAACCTGCCACAAAGCGCGATTTTAGGCATGCACGCCATTAAAGACCGCCCAATGGCAGTCAATGGTCAGGTTGAAATCCTGCCCATGATGTACCTAGCTCTCTCATATGACCATCGTATTGTCGATGGCCGTGAGTCAGTTGGCTTCTTAGTCGCCATTAAAGACTTCTTGGAAGACCCAACTCGTCTGCTACTTGACCTATAATCTAACGCGCTAAACGATAACGTTTAACCTGTTAGTTTAAAGACAAGAGTCAGACATACCCTCGTGACTGGCCCCGTGGGGCCAGTTGGATTTGATTAGAAGTATACGGATAGATCATCATGAATTTGCATGAGTATCAGGCAAAATCCCTATTTGCCGAATATGGTTTACCAGTGTCAGAAGGTTTTGCATGTGATACAGCCCAAGAAGCTGTAGAAGCGGCAGGCCGTATTGGCGGAAATTTATGGGTTGTTAAGTGTCAAGTACACGCAGGCGGCCGCGGTAAAGCGGGTGGCGTTAAAGTCACTGGCGATAAAGAAGAAATCAGAGCCTTTGCCGAACACTGGTTAGGCAAAAATCTGGTGACTTATCAAACAGATGAGAAAGGTCAGCCGGTTGCTAAAATTTTAGTAGAAAGCTGCACCGACATCGCTAACGAACTGTACTTAGGTGCAGTAGTTGACCGTGCTACCCGTCGCGTGGTGTTCATGGCTTCTACCGAAGGTGGTGTTGAGATTGAGAAAGTGGCTGAAGAAACGCCTGAACTCATTCACAAAGCGATCATCGATCCACTGACTGGTCCTCAACCATACCAAGCACGTGATCTTGGCTTCAAACTGGGCTTAAACCCAACTCAAATGAAGCAATTCACCAAGATCTTCATGGGTCTGGCGACTATGTTCGTTGATCACGATTTCGCACTGCTGGAAATCAACCCACTGGTTATCACCACTGAAGGTAACCTGCACTGCTTAGACGGTAAAATTGGTATCGATGGTAACGCACTGTTCCGTCAACCAAAAATCAAAGCAATGCACGATCCATCACAGGATGACGCCCGTGAAGCTCACGCTGCAATGTTCGAACTGAACTATGTTGCGCTGGACGGAAACGTGGGTTGTATGGTGAACGGTGCTGGCCTAGCAATGGGTACTATGGACATCGTTAACCTGCACGGCGGCAAGCCAGCTAACTTCCTCGACGTAGGTGGTGGCGCGACTAAAGAACGTGTTGCTGAAGCATTCAAGATCATTCTGTCTGACAGCAATGTGAAAGCCGTTCTGGTTAACATCTTCGGTGGTATCGTACGTTGTGACATGATCGCAGAAGGTATCATTGGCGCTGTTAAAGAAGTTGGCGTTAAAGTGCCAGTTGTAGTGCGTTTAGAAGGTACTAACGCTGAATTAGGCCGTGAAGTATTAGCTAAATCAGGTCTTGATATCATTGCAGCTAACAGTCTGACTGATGCGGCTGAGCAAGTAGTTAAAGCTGCGGAGGGCAAATAATGTCTGTATTAATTAACAAAGATACCAAGGTAATCTGCCAAGGCTTTACCGGTGGTCAAGGTACTTTCCACTCTCAACAAGCTATCGATTACGGTACGCAAATGGTTGGTGGTGTATCTCCAGGTAAAGGCGGTACTGAGCACTTAGGTCTGCCAGTGTTCAACACTGTGAAAGACGCTGTTGCTGCTACTGGTGCAACCGCTTCTGTTATCTACGTTCCAGCTCCTTTCTGTAAAGACGCTATCCTCGAAGCTATCGACGGTGGTATTGAGCTGATCGTTTGTATCACTGAAGGTATCCCAACACTGGATATGCTGGAAGTGAAAGTGAAGCTAGAAGAAACTGGCGTTCGCATGATCGGTCCAAACTGCCCAGGTGTTATCACTCCAGGTGAATGTAAGATTGGTATTATGCCAGGCCACATCCACTTAAAAGGTAAAGTGGGTATTGTTTCTCGTTCTGGTACGCTGACCTATGAAGCGGTTAAGCAAACGACTGACGAAGGTTTCGGCCAATCTACTTGCGTAGGTATTGGTGGTGATCCAATCCCAGGCACTAACTTCATCGACGTATTGGAAATGTTCCAAAACGATCCGCAGACTGAAGCCATCGTGATGATCGGTGAAATCGGTGGTACTGCTGAAGAAGAAGCGGCTGCTTATATCAAAGCTAACGTGACTAAACCTGTTGTTTCTTACATCGCGGGTGTAACTGCTCCTGCTGGTAAGCGTATGGGTCACGCGGGTGCGATCATTGCTGGCGGTAAAGGTACTGCTGCTGACAAATTTGCTGCATTAGAAGCAGCGGGCGTGACAACTGTCCGCTCGTTAGCTGATATCGGCAAAGCGCTGCGTGCTAAAACCGGTTGGTAATCTAACCGTTAACACACGAAAAGGCGCCTAAGGCGCCTTTTTTATTGCGTGTCTGTTAGCCTGTGCCGAGCAGTAAAGTGTGAGAATGGGACAAGGCTAACATCGTGCAGGCTAGCATTTTTATTTACAAAGGGTTAGATTGGGCTTCTCTACCAAACGTCATCACCTGATGGACGTGTGAATGCATTAGTAGAGCCACAAACCTAAGCCCTGCGCTTATGGCACCACGGCTGTTCAGCAATACATCTTGTACTTAATTACCACGCGATTGCGGCATTTAGCTGCGAGCGTATTTTTTTATTGGTTTATCCCATTGGGGGAGGATAAGCCCACAGCAGATGTTTAACCCTAAGGGACATCTATTTACACGAGGGAAAGACTGTGAAAACACCAAAGATCATTATTTCAGAAATCGATTTAGAAAGACTCGAGCGTCTACTGGAGTCATTACCAGCCAACGCCTTTCCGGGACGCGCGGCATTGGAGGCGGAACTCGACCGAGCCGATATTGTGCCCGCAGCGCAGATGCCCGGTAATGTGGTGACGATGAATTCTGAGGTGAAATTTAGTGTGTCCTCCAGTGACGACACCTTCTGTTTACGGTTAGTTTATCCCAAGGATGCGACAGGTGAGGGTACGATTTCCATTCTTGCGCCCGTGGGCAGTGCTTTATTGGGTTTATCCCAAGGGGATGAAATCGAATGGCCAAGACCCGGCGGCACTATGGTCAATGTTCGTATCGAAGAAATTATGTATCAGCCAGAGCGTAGCGGTGACTTTCACCGTTAATCACAGCACTTGATGTGAGTGTCTAGAGGGCAATATGAAGGAAGCCAATATGATTATACAGACAGAGCGTTTAATACTCAGACCATTTACCGAGCAGGATATCGATGCCCTCTACTTGATGAATAGCATTCCTGAGATGCTTAAATACATTCCTGTTGCGCCGTTTACTGCTCCAGAGCAGGCGCGGGAGTTGTTCCATAACGTGATTTTGCAGGATTATCAGCAACGGGGATTCGGCCGCTGGGCCGTCGAGCACAAGGCTGATAAGAAGGTGATTGGTTTTTGTGGACCTAAGTTTATTCCCGAATATAACGAAGTCGAAATTGGCTATCGTTATTTTCCCGAGTATTGGGGCAAAGGGATTGGTACCGAAGCTGCTCAAGCTGCAATCAGCGTGTTCCCGCAGTTTGGCATTACGCAAATCATTGCATTGATCCTAGAGGGTAACATTGGCTCTGAGAACGTTGCTAAACGCATAGGAATGCATTGGCGTGAACCTAGTGAGTTTATGGGACATAAAGTGAATGTGTACGCGAAGATGCTTTAACTGTGCCTGAGCATTTCAATAAAAAACCAGCCTAGATGGCTGGTTTTTTATTAGGTGTGTCTGGTTAATATCCAGATTGAGCTAAATATGCTTACTCGTCGTTATGATCACACTTTTCGTTGGTGCAATGACCGTACAAATATAAGCTGTGGTTAGTCAGTTTAATGTTGTACTTGCTGGCGATTTCGTCTTGACGACGTTCAATTACTTCATCTGAAAACTCAATCACTTTGCCACAGGAGAGGCACACTAAGTGATCGTGGTGGTGTTGAGTCGATAACTCGAATACCGCCTTGCCACTTTCGAAGTGGTGGCGAGATACGATACCTGCATCATCAAACTGGTTTAATACACGGTAAACTGTTGCTAGACCAATTTCTTCACCTAAATCGAGCAGTTTCTTATATAAGTCTTCTGCACTGATATGTTGGTTTTCAGGTCCTTGCATCAGTTCTAGGATCTTGACTCGTGGCAGGGTGATTTTCAAACCGGCTTTTTTTAGCGCTTGATTTCCATCTGTCATTGCTAATCTCTTGATTGCAGAACCAATAGGTTCATCCGTGGATAGTGAATGCCATTATAGGGGGTCAAATTAAAAACTTAAACCTTTGTTCTAGCTTTATGGGTCTATATGCAGATAAATTGTGTCACTTAGCGCGAAATTGCAATAAATTGCGGCAATTCAAGCATAGTTTTTGTAAGGTTATACCAAGGAATAATGTTCACGACGCGCAAATGTCGGGACAATGGACAGAATAATTACAATAAAAGGAAGCGGTATGTACCAGCATATTGTGGTGTTAACTGGCGCGGGCATTTCTGCCGAATCGGGATTACGTACCTTTCGCGATCAAGATGGTCTATGGGAAGAGCATCATATTGAAGACGTGGCCACTCCCGAAGGTTATGCCCGCGATACCGAACTGGTTGAGCGATTTTATAACAGCCGTTGGGAGCAATTGCACAGTGGCACTGTAATGCCTAATGCGGCGCATCTGGCGTTGGCTAAGCTAGAGGCGGAATTTGCTGGGCAATTATTGATTGTGACCCAAAATATTGATGATCTACACGAACGAGCGGGTTCTCGGCGCTTGTTGCACATGCATGGCGAATTATCCAAAGGTCGTTGCCCACGCTCTCGCCAAACTTTCTTATTAAGGGAACCCTTCGGGCCCAATAACTGTTGTACCTGTTGTATTCCTGCGCAACGATTACGCCCCCATGTGGTGTGGTTTGGCGAAATGCCGCTGGGGATGGACAGAATTCACGATGCGCTCGATAACTGTGATTTATTCATTGCCATTGGTACGTCGGGCACTGTGTATCCGGCGGCAGGGTTTGTCGATACGGCCAATCATCATGGCGCGCAAACGGTGGAAGTAAATTTAGTCACCCCCGATAGACACAGCCAGTTCCAATATCATTTAACCGGTAAGGCAGGGGATTTGGTGCCTAAATTGGTCGATACCATACTCGCAGGCAAAGTGATTGGCTCCGATTTAGCCGAGTCCGATGTAAAAGAATGAGCAACGAGCCCATGACGCAAAAACTGGCGATTATTATGCGGGGATTACCGGGCAGCGGTAAATCCCATTGGGTCGAGCAGTTTGTGGATAATCTACCGTTAGAAGAGGCGATTCGCGTTCGCCAAGGCGGCATTTTTTCGACCGATAGTTTTTTCTACGAGGGAGAGGAGTATCGATTCGATGCGAAAAAACTCTCCGAATATCATCAACGTAATTTAACCGCGTTTATCCACGCGCTCAGTAGCGCTCAGCCTATCGTGATTTGTGATAACACTAATCTTTGCCGCTGGGAGTACATGGCCTATGAGGCAGCTGCGAAAGCCTTAGGTTATCAAGTGCGTATCGTACTGGTGGGGGAGCCTTCAGCGCGCGCGCATCAACAACTGTGCGCCGAGCGTAATCGTCATGGTGTGCCGCTAAGTCAAATACGGCGTATGGCAGCGCAGTTTGAGGCATTCTAGGTGTCTCTTAGTCGCCTTTAGCTTGTCACTGCTTTGAATGACTCGATTTTAATCGACTGGATTTTCTCGGTTAGATGTTAACTTGTCATCTTTTGTTGTTAGTCTGATATCGAAATATACGGCTATGTCGCTGCGATACTGTGTTGCATAAGCTTGATCTTAATGACAGTTTCGCATTTCAATGTCGATTATAATCGGTTAAGTCCCGCCCTCTGGAGTGTCCTTTGTTAACAAAACTGCTGCTCACCTTAGTCGTTATTATTATGGCGATTTTACTGCTGGCCAATCGGCGGCCTAAGCAGGCGTCTGCCACTTCGGTAAATCTTCTGCCGATGCCGAGTCTATGGCGTCGTTACGGCATGCGGGCAGCATTTTTACTGCTGGGGCTGAGCCTTTTAAGCTACAGTGTGTGGTACTGGTACGATCAACATAAAGTCGTGACTGTGACAATAGTGTCTCCAGCTGGTGTGTTATCCGGCGTGTACAAGGCGCGTAAAGGGGATATCTCGGAGGCCAAAATGGTGACGATTGAGGGCGTACACATTCGCTTTTCTAATGCGGAGCGGTTAGAAATTCTCGAAGACTAACACAGATTTATTTTATGAATTTATCGCTCCCGCCTTTTCATTACTAAGTTATGCGTTAAACTAGCGACAATTTTTTAGCCTGCACTTAAGTGGACTTTTTAGCTTAAGTTTTTTTCAGGAGGACACATGATTACTGCCTATGTCTACGAAAACCGTCAACTGACGGTCACTGAGATTAACACACAAGACAGTATTCCGGCGTCGACCATATGGTTGGATCTCTATAAACCTGATGATGCAGAGCGAGAATGGTTAAGTCGTTTTTCCGTTGAAGAAGTGCCCGACGAAGAAGATATCAACGAGATTGAGGCTTCGGCGCGTTTTTATCAAAACAGCGACGGCTTACATATCAATTCGTTATTCCCCCAGCGTGTGGGGCAAGACGTACGTGGGGTGAACGTTTCCTTTAACCTGCGGACAAATTTCCTGTTGACCATACGTGAAGAGGATGTCGGCCTGATCCGTTTGTTGCGTAACTACTTACGCCTGGGTCGGTTGGAAGTCTCAACCCCGCAGGAATTGTTCCTCGAACTCTTTAATCTGAAAGTGGATTATCTCTCCGACTTGATTGAGGACGTGTATACGGTGCTTGAAAATGTCGGTGAGCAAGTGTTTGATAATGATGAGTTGGATGATGTGTTCAAACTCATCACCTTGCAGGAAGACTCGAACGGTAAAATTCGCTTAAGTTTGCTCGATACCCAGCGCTCGCTTCGTTATATGCAGCGATACTACCGCGGGCAATTGTCCGATGAACATTTAAAAGACTTGCGCGAAATGCTCTCGGATATCGAGTCGTTAATGCCACACAGTCAGTTTATTTTCGATAAGTTAAACTTTTTGCTCGACGCTGCCATGGGTTTCAGTGGATTACAGCAGAATAAGATCATTAAAATCTTCTCGGTTGCGGCTGTGGTGTTTCTGCCGCCCACGTTGATTGCCAGCAGCTATGGGATGAACTTCCATGGAATGCCTGAGTTAGGTTGGCAATATGGGTATCCGATGGCGATATTGATGATGCTCGCAAGTGCTGCGGGGACCTATTTCTTCTTTAAACGCAAACACTGGCTCTAATCGCGAATATTGGCCTGGATGCAAAAAAGCCGGAGTACTCCGGCTTTTTATTGGGCGAATGAACCCCTTTGGTTTATTTACGGCTATCGCCACCAAAGTAGTAACTCACGCGTTCACGTGGATTGAGGTATTCATGCACTTTTTCGGGGAGTGCCGCGGGTGGCAGGCACCGCACGATACTGATCCCTTCGACTTCCAGATCGACAATCGGCGCCTGATCTTTAGGCACGAGTGCATCATACACAAGGATTTTCGGGCACAGTAGCTTTTGCAGATTGACCGACATCACCATGGCATATTGACCGCTCGACAACTCCACCACACTTCCCGGCGGATAAATGCCCAGCATTTTGATCATCTTGCCAATATATTCCTGATTTAATTTGGTTTTATATTGTTTATATAAATAGCCTAAGGCCGCATAGGGCATGCGCGCCTTTCCCTGATGATTCGGATAGCAAAGCGAGTCGTACTCGTTCACGACGGCGAGCAGCTGGGAGATTTTATCCAGATCTGTTTCCTTCAATCCCTTCGGATAACCCGAGCCATCGAGATACTCATGGTGATTGGTGATAGGGGCGAGCGCCGCCTCGGGGAAGTTATCGGCGAGCTTGAGCAGTTCAATCCCCAGCAGCGGATGTTGTTTGATAAAATTCAACTCAGGTGCCGACCAAGGTGTAGTCTTTTTCAAAATCTGCGGCGGCACTTTGAGTTTACCGACATCGTGAAACAGCGCACTTAAGCCCACCAATTCGATTTCACTACGGTCCCACTCCATTTCTTTGGCGATAAGCATCGAGAGTATCGCCACGTTTAACGAGTGGTAGTAAATACTCTCATCTTGCTTAGCATCGCTCATTAAGTGCAGGACGAGGTTATCGGAGTTTAGTAGTTGCTCGACAATGGTATGCACCAAATCCTTGGCATCATCCACTGCATTGAGCGGGCGATTACGAAGTTTGGCGATAAGGCTGCGCATCATAGCAACCGAGCGGGTAAAGTTTTGCTCAGTTTTGTGAATATCGCGGCGCAGCTTTTTTTGTACTTCAATTTGCTCGGCTTTATAGATATCCATATCGTTTTTTAAATTATGGATTTCTGCGCTAGGGGGAATTTTAATGGGATTGACGGCTTCTGCGGCCAACGGAGTGGTTTCACTACGTTCTAAATCGACAATAACGTGTTCAATACCAAGGTTTTTAATTAATTCAATCTGCGCAGCTTGCTTGATATGAAAGCTACTGAATAAAAAAGGATGATCTTTCCAGGCCACGGGCAAACGCACAAAATTACCCACCTGTAATTGATGTACTGAGACTTTACAGCTTTTTTTCATATTCTTGTTATCGTGAAGCCAATGGAGTTATTTTATATCAATGATGCAGCTTTACAATTACTTAACTAACGTGTCAGCATAGTAAGAGTACAAAATAGCCAAAACACTGAGCCAATATGGATTTTATCGAAGTATACCCTAATGCTATCCCCGATGACTTATGTGATCGTCTCATTCTTGCATTTGAGCAACATTCAGGTGTGGTTGATGGCCAAACGGGTAATGGGGTCGACCTCGAGAAGAAGATCAGCCGAGATCTTACCTTAGATAATTTTGCCGATTTACAGCCCCTCAAAAATGAGCTGTTATCCTATACCCTAAAGGGCGCCACCGACTATTTTACTCAATATTCCATGGCGTTAATGGGCGCGGTATCAGTGTCTGTGAGTGACGAGCAAGGCCAAGCGGTAACCTTAACCCCGAATAATTTTGAGCGCTTAGGTCAGCCAAGAGCCGAAGCCTTAGTAAAATATTTGTACCGCAGTGGCAGTATTAATATTCAAAAATATCAAAAGAATAAAGGTGGATATCCCCACTGGCATTCGGAGCAATTTCCCCAGCTAAACCACAATGAGGCACTGCATCGCGTCGTGTTGTATATGTTCTATCTCAATGATGTGGAAGAGGGCGGAGAAACTGAGTTTTATTACCAGCAGCGTAAGATTTCACCAAAGAAAGGCACTATGGTGATTGCGCCGGCAGGTTTTACCCATTCCCATCGCGGCAATATGCCTATCAGTAATGATAAATATATTGCCACGTCATGGGTGATGTTTAACCGCGCCGAACAGTTATACGCGGTATATAGCTAACGGCTAATGGCGCGTGAAGAAGGCGGTTAAGCTGGGATAGTAATTCTAAACTTGGCGCCTTCTAAATGGCTTTCCTCAATACTCAAATAGCCGCCGTAGCTGCTGACAATCTCATCACACACAGCCAGCCCAATGCCTTGTCCTGGGGATTGGGTGTCGGCTCTCACGCCCCGTTGGATAATTTTTTGGCGCAGCTTTTCTTCAACCCCGGGCCCATCGTCTTCGACAATTAATTCAAAATCACCTTGGTCCGTAAAGCGGGCGCTGACCTGAACTTGGCTGATACACAAACGGAAGGCATTTTCCATTAGGTTGCCGCATAGCTCCATCAAGTCGCCCTTATTGCCTGGAAACTGCAGGTTTGTGGGGATGTTTGCCTTAAATTGCACCTGCTTTTCGCGATAAATCTTAAATAACATTTGCGCCAGTTGATCGACCAGCGGGGCGATGGCTGTGTGCTCCTGTTTTAAGCCCTGGCGGCCTAACATAGCACGCTTAAGTTGATATTTAACGAGCTGATCCATTTGGCTAATCTGCTCCATGATTTTTTCATTGGCGGATTGCTTCGTCAGCGTCGTGTCATCAGTAATGGCGTGAACGGCCGCAAGACGGGTTTTTAGACTGTGGGCCAGATCGTTCATCGCGTTTTGATAACGTTGCTGTTGGGCGCTCGATTGTTGCAATAGTTGGTTAAGGGCTTGAGTTACGCCTTCAAGCTCAACGGGATAACCCTCTGATAGTGATTTTGTCTTACCTTGGTTAATTGATTGCAGTTCGTTTTGCATCCGCACCAGTGGACGCATCCCCCAATATGCCGCACTGACCAGCAGAATAAGCGCGAGGGCGAGCACCATGGCTAAACGGATATAAGTACGCTTACTGAATTTACTGTATTCCTGCTCAAGCTTCGCCGCATCCTTCATGACGAGCAGGTTATAGTGTACTCCCGCGATTTCGACCGCGAGCAAATACACGAAATAACCTCTATCATCGGCCATGGTCAGGTAGTAGGGCGGGGAGTCATTACGGATTTCATTGAAACGTTCGCAGGTATCAAACAGGCCACGGTCGACGGCGAGGGAAGATGTCCACACCTGTTTAAATTTTTCATCGCAGCTCGCCATCACATAGCGTTCTTGCTTGTTGTTTTCCTCCAACCAAGCGCTGGTGTCGGGAATTAAATCGTGCTCCCTCAGCTCAGCGGCGACTTGGGGTATTTCGGCGATAAGCTGCGCGGTTTCCTCGTTGTAACTATTTTGCGCATGCAGAATATTGACCATCCAAGCGAGGCCAAATCCGACTAAGGTGATGATTGATAATGAGGTGAGAAACATCCGCGTCAGCAGACGTTTCTTCATTTTGAGTCTTAATTGCATGGCAGATTGAATTTGTAACCTTGGCCACGAATGGTCGCTATCGGGTTGTCTATGCCATCACGGGTGAGTTTTTTGCGTAGACGGCTCACCATCACTTCAATGGTGTTAGGGTCGCCTTCCTTGTCACCATAAATCACATCTAAGAGTCGCTGTTTGGCGACGACCTCATGACAATGGCGCATTAGATATTCCAGAATGAGGTATTCAAAGGCGGTAACTTCCATAATCTCGTTGCCGAGGGTCACTTGCTTGGCGGCAAGATCCAGCTTTAACTCACCACTGGTGATAACGGGTTTAACAAAGCCTGCGCTGCGTCTGACTAAAGCGTCGAGTCTTGCGACTAACTCTTCTTTCTGGAAGGGTTTGACTAAATAGTCATCGGCACCGGCGTTAAGGCCTTCGACTTTATCTTGCCAGTTAACTCGGGCCGTTAGGATTAAGATAGGCGCTTTAACGCCTTCTTCACGTAATTGTTGGATAAGGCTAATGCCGTCTTGATCGGGTAAACCTAAATCGACAATGGCCACATCGATGGGGTAGTTAGTCGCTTGGAAGAACCCTTCCTTGGCGGTGAGAGCGACTTGGACTTGGTTGCCCAAATCGCTTAATTGCACTTTTAGATGGTGGGATAAAATAAGATCATCTTCAACAACCAAAATTCTCATAATACTCATGCCTTAAAGTCGACTGGGCTCAGTGTACGCAAAATATACGCAGGAGCCAAATATTGTCTTATCATAACGAATAACAACTTAACCTTGGCTGACCGAGCCGATAGAGTGGCGAAAATAAGTACTAATTAATTGTCTTTAAAGAGATTGTCTGATTTATCCCTCTACCTTGAGGTTGAAGATAATTTTATTACATCTTGGCCTATGATTGCGTGCTTTTGCGCCAAATCCCATTAGCACCCCATGCGGCTCCTAAGCTAAAGAGTATCACACCGCCTATGATTACAGCGAGTCTTATCCAAGGCGCGCCGTGGGCAAGACGCATTTGCACCGCATCGATTGCGGTTGTCCCCCAAACGATAATTACACTGATGCACAATATCGCTTGCAGTAGTCGAATGACGACTGGATGTTTGATGAGTAAACCAAGAGGCGCTACTGCAAATAGTCCAGTTAACAGAAGCTGGTCATAGCGTAGAAAATGCGCACTTAACAGCCAAAAGGCGACAATAATCCAACTCACTCTCCACCACATAGCTTTCTCCTCTTTCTATATTGACGAGGTCTAATGTAACGGCATTTAAAGGGCTATTCTATTTGCTTGTTCACAAAATGAGGATAAGACAATAAAAAAGCCCAACTAAGTTGGGCTTTTTAGCGGAGACAAAGGCATTTTAACGTCAGTATTACTCGACCTTATGCACTTGCTCATCAAAGTTACTGGCGACTTTACCGGCTTGAGTATTGTTGAATACGGTTTCGTTAAATTCGCCTTCAGATTTGGCAATGACCACTGTCGCGACGCAATCGCCCGTCACGTTCACGGCGGTGCGCACCATATCTAGGAGTCGGTCAACCCCGATAATAAGGGCAATCCCTTCAACGGGTAGGCCGACTTGGTTAAGCACCATCGCTAGCATGATTAACCCTACACCCGGAACGCCTGCAGTACCGATTGAAGCTAAGGTCGCGGTGACAACAACGGCAGCATAATCGGTAATGGTTAATTCAATACCAAAGACTTGGGCGATAAATACTGTGGCGACACCTTGCATAATGGCCGTGCCATCCATGTTAATGGTGGCGCCTAATGGCAGGGTGAAAGAGGCAATTTTGTTATCAACACCGAGTCTGTGCTCAGACGCCTCAATCGTAATCGGTAAAGTGGCGTTCGAGCTTGCGGTTGAAAAGGCAAATAATTGCACATCGCGCATCTTACGAATAAAGATCAGCGGATTTAAGCCTGAAAATAACTTAAGCAGGGTCGGGTAGACGATAAAGGCGTGGATCAATAACACCACCAACACGACAAGGAAATATTTGACCACACTCTCGAATGTTCCTAAACCTAGCGTTAAAGCCAGTTTTGCCATCAGTGCAAACACCCCGTAAGGCGCAAGCTGCATGATCAACGTAACGACTCGCATGATCACTTCATTTAAATCTTCAAATAACGCGGCAACACGTTTTCCACGCTCGCCAATATGCGCAATCGCAAAGCCAAAAATCACTGCAAAGATAATAATCTGCAGCATATTGCCTTCACTCATGGCCTGCATCGGATTCGTTGGCACTATATTAATTAGAACACTAGAAAGACTAGGCGCTTCTTTGGCTGTGTATTCCATTTTTTCGGAAGCGAGAGAAGCATTACCTGGATGAACTAATACCGCGCTGACAATGGCCAGAATTAAAGCAATCGCCGTTGTGAATAAATAAAAGGCTAATGTTTTGCCGCCTAAACGACCTAATTTTGAAGGTTCACTCAGTGAGCATGTGCCACAAACTAATGAAATAAATACCAGTGGAACCACTAGCATTTTCAAACTTGAGATAAAGATAGTGCCGATAACATGTAAGAAACCTTCTGTAATGTAGTCTTTTACGATATCGCTTTCTGGAAAGACATTGCGGAGTATGAGACCTAAAGCAATACCTGTTGCCATACCGAACAGAATTTTACTTGTAAGGCCGAATTTCTTTTGTGATGAGGTTGCCATGGGGATTCCTGTGTGTTTTTTATACATTCTAATATTGGCGACGACAAGCCTAGCAAGAAAATGCAGAAGTTTAAATGAGTTCCGATGTTAAACTAAGCGCAAAATATGAGAAATAAAATAAGAGAGTATTGGAAAAGTTACGTGAAAATTGTGTAATGTTAGCCTATAAGTTATAAGCGTCAATCTTAGTATTATCATCAGAGTAACAGGGAGCCTGACAATGAAGTCAGCGTATAAGGTTTTTCTCGCAGGAATATGTTCACTTTTCTTGGTCGCATGTGGCGGCGGAGGCAATATCTCCGACGATGGCACTGGCACCACCCCAACCCCAAGTGTAATTACCGTTACAATGGGGATTTCAAACACCAATATATCCGCGAATGCGCCTGCCACTGTTACTGCTAAGGTAGTCGATTCGAAAGTTGGCGCGTTAGCGGGTGAATTGGTGACCTTCAGTTTGAGTAATTCAAACATGGGGTCTTTTTTCCCTGCCGCAGCAACTGCATTAACAAATAGTGAAGGTGTTGCCTCTATTATTTTAAATACGGCCACTATTGCAGGTGCTGGCACTGTGAGTGCAAAGATTGATAGTGGTGAATCCGGCAAAATAGGTTTTGTGATGGCAGGTGACGGCGGGCAAGCTGGTGGTGGAGCTCAAGTTACTCTAAAACTGACAGACTCTGCTGGTAATGCGATTGATAGTATAACGTCGACTACACCTGGTATTTTAACTGCCACTGTCACTGGATTATCTAAAGCGGCTATTGTGACTTTTGATACTACTATTGGCGATCTTCCTGTAAAAACAGCAATTACAGACGCTAACGGTAAAGCGAGCGTTAATTTGTACGCAGGAAGTACTCCTGGCGCAGGTACCGCCAAAGCATCATTAAACACAGGTGAATTTGGTGAGCAAGTGTTTGTTGTAGGTGCAACCAATGTCCTAATGGGCAGTGGTTCACCTTTTGTTTCTGGTAAGGCTGATGTGAGTGCTACGACCTTATCTGCAGGTGGTACGGCAACCGTTTCTATTCTACTGCAAGACAGTGACGGCAATCCATTTACTGAGCCAGTCGATGTTAAATTCGCGTCGACTTGTTCTAATAAGGCATCCCCAGAAGCTGTACTTAGCAGCCCGGTCACCGCTGTTGGTGGACAAGCAACCAGTACCTATCTCGCGAAAGGTTGTGTTGGAGAAGATAATATCACTGTTACTGCCGACGTAGGTGGCAAGAATCTTTCTGCAACGGGCACAATCAAAGTGTTATCGGCAAATGTCGGTAGTATCGTTTTTGTTGACGCAACGCCTGAAAATATTGGTATCAAAGGTACAGGAACCGCAGAGTCTTCAACCTTGCGCTTTAGAGTGCTAGACACTAACGGCAATGCTGTAGCTAACAAGTCTGTTGATTTTAAGCTTAATAATGATTCAGCAGGATTGAGTTTAACGCCTGCAACTGCGACATCTAACAATCAAGGTTATGTACAAACGGTTGTTAATTCTGGCACTGTGGCAACGACTGTTCGAGTGACTGCAACAACGCTTGGCACAGACGGTTCGAGTATTTCCAGTCAATCCAATGTATTAGTGGTGTCAACGGGTAAGCCTGACCAAGACAGTTTTTCACTTTCTGCTTCAGTATTAAACGTTGAAGGTTGGAACTATGATGGTGCTAAAGTTACGGTCACCGCTCGTTTAGCCGACGCCTTTAACAACCCTGTACCTGATGGCACTGCAGTGGTATTTACGGCCGAAGGTGGTTCAATAGAAAGTTCATGCCAAACTAAAGATGGTGTTTGTTCTGTTGTTTGGACCAGCCAGTTACCTCGTCCAGTGGGAATTGATGGAAATGGCCCCTTCTTCGATAGTAATGGTAACCGAGTGCAGGAGCCTACCGCTTTCTTAAAGCAAGAAGTGAATCTTGCCGGTGGAAGCTATAATGGCAATTATTACGGTCAGCCCTATGGCGGACGCGTGACGATTACCGCGACTGCGATTGGCGAAGAGTCTTTCCCAGATCTTAACAGCAACAACATTCTCGATACTGCTAGTGAATTTAACTTATTTGTGGGTAGTGCAACTAACTGCGGTCGTGACAATAGCGGTGACTGTTATGATTTAAGTGAAGCTTATGTCGATCATAACGAAGATGGTATTTATACACCGAAATACATGACGGCAAGTACCACTGATACCTCTGGTGCACGTGAGACCTTTACAGACTTTATTGATCCAGTCAATCCAACAGGACAAGGTGAGTTCAACTTAGCGGATGGCGAGTATAGTGGTGTACTTTGTGATGCTTCAGTTTCTGGCGTGAAATGTAGTCCACAAGCATCAATCTCTGTACGACGTTCACTGGTACTGGTGATGTCTAGTAGCGAAGCCTATGCAACGACACTTGGAAACGTTGTGATTAATGATAACGTTGCTGGTAACAACCAAATTGATATTGGTATTAAAGGTACTGCATCTGTAATGTTTACTATTGCAGATATTAATAACCAGCAAATGCCAGCAGGTTCTGTGGTTAACTTTAAAGCTTCAGGAGCAACAGTAACGAGCTCTACAAGTTATACTTGGCCAAGCACCAACTATAACGGTGGCAGACAGTTTGTTGTGAGTTTAAAAGGTGGCGATCAGGCGGATTCTGGTAACTTGATCGTGACGGTCACGACTCCGGGATTAAGTGATGTCGGACTCGAGGGGACAACCTCTGAAGTGTTGAATATTCCTATTGTTGTTAAGTAGGTTTCAACTAAAAAAATAAGGTGCCATTGGCACCTTATTTTTTACCTGCACATTTTAGGTTCAAATCACATTAGCGTTGGAATGGATATACACTTCCCAATTTCATGATTTGGGTGAGCTCATCTAATGCGGTGCGTGATTCAACCACTAATTGCGGATCGGCTAAATCTTGTGTCGATAAACGGTCGCGGTAGTGTTTATCCACCCAGGTATTTAAACGTGCGAATAAAGCATCGTTAAGTAAAGTGTGTTGATTTACCGCTGCGACTTCTCGCTCATTCATGGCAACCCGTAAACGTAAACACGCGGGGCCGCCACCATTTTGCATACTTTGTTTCACATCGAAATACAGCACTTGTTTGATTGGCGTATTTAACGTGAGTAGCTCATTTAAATATGCATAAACAGCCGGGTTCTCTTGGCAGTCCGTTGGGGCAATGATGGCCATTTCGCCTGAGGGAAGGGTGATTATCTGGGTATTGAATAGATAGCTCTTTACCGCATCGTTAATCGCTACTTTGGCCGTTGGAACCTCGATAAAGAATAATTCGGTATCGAGTTTTCGTCTTATTTCATCCAATTTAGCCTGTGTATTTAAGAATGCCTGCTCATGGTAAAACAGCACATTTTGGTTACCCACGGCGATCACGTCATTGTGGAATACCCCTTGGTCAATGACATCGGGATTTTGTTGAATAAAGACGCAGTTATCCTCCTCGAGTTTGTGCAACCTTGCTATCGCCATCGACGCTTCGAGGGTTTGCCTTGCAGGATATTTTTGTGGTCTTGGTGCATTAGGGTTGGTGGCTTCTTGACCGTAAACAAACAGCTCGACTCCAGCATGACCATATTCTTGGCACAGGCGAGTATGGTTCGCCGCGCCCTCATCACCGAAGCTATTATGTTCAGGTAAATGGTTATGATGATGAAAATAGTGGGGATCGTTGAAAGTTGCTGTTAAGATGCGCCCCGTTGTGATGGGCTCGATGCTGCGATGTAACTTATCCACTAAGTTGGCAGGGGTAAAATGCAGTTTACCATCACGGGTGTCGGCACTGGGAGACACGGTTGCAGCATTTGCCGTCCACATACTCGAAGCACTGCAACAGGCATTAAGCAGCGCAGGCGCGGTTTTAGCGGCTTGTTGTAAAACTTGGGCATCACTGCCAGAAAAACCAATTCGGCGCAGTGTATTAAGATCTGGGCGCTCTTGCGGCGCTAACATGCCTTGGATCATCCCTAAATCAGCGAGTGCTTTGGCTTTTTGCAAACCTTGTTTAGCGGCGGCTTTAGGATTTGAGACTAAAGCGGCGTTGTTGAGTGAGGCCACATTGCCAAAAGACAAACCGGCATAATTGTGGGTTGGCCCAACGAGTCCGTCGAAATTCGCTTCAAAGTGCTTCATTGCTTATCCTTGTGATAGGGAAGGTTATTATTTATTCAAATGGTCCCTGAAGCGACCCAGTATACTGAAGGTTTTTGTGGGCACAAGCGCACGGTTTTGTGCTCAAAGCGACTTTTTCGCGATAAATGCATAACTATTTCTTGCTTGCTGGCAAATAATGAAATATTAGTTTTTAATTACGCAATATTATTTTTTTACATTTTTTCAACTTTGATTAAAAAGTGACTCGCTGGTACATATAAAAGAGGGATTAGCTTGAAACTCTCAATGCAACCCTCTATATATGGAGCCAATTTCCACCTTCTTGAGATTTTTTGGCGCAAATCAAACTATGGGTAAATCGCTAGTTATTGTCGAATCACCGGCCAAAGCTAAGACTATTAATAAATATCTTGGCAAAGAATTCATCGTTAAATCGAGTGTGGGGCATATCCGTGACCTACCAACCTCTTCTTCATCTGACGGCAATGAAAAGGTGAAATCCGCCGCCGAAGTGAAGAAGATGTCGCCAGAAGAAAAGGCGCGATATAAAAAGGTGAAAGACCACCAGGCGCTGGTGTCGCGTATGGGCGTTAACCCTGAAAAGGGCTGGGCGGCTAAATATCAAATCCTACCGGGTAAAGAGAAAGTCGTTAAAGAGCTGCAAGCCTTAGCCGATTCTGCTGACCAAATCTATCTCGCAACGGACTTAGACCGTGAAGGGGAAGCCATCGCCTGGCATTTACAAGAGGTGATTGGTGGCGATCCTTCACGGTATCAACGCGTTGTGTTTAACGAGATCACCAAATCTGCGATTCAAGAAGCCTTTAGTAAACCTTCTTCCCTCGACACCAATATGGTGAATGCCCAGCAGGCACGACGCTTTTTAGACCGTGTCGTCGGCTTTATGGTGTCACCATTGTTGTGGAAGAAGGTTGCCCGCGGGTTATCCGCAGGACGGGTACAATCCGTGGCTGTGCGTCTTGTGGTGGAGCGTGAAAGCGAAATCAAAGCCTTCGTACCTGAAGAGTTTTGGGATGTGCACGCACAGTTGAATACGCCTGCGAGCGAAGCGCTGCGCATGGAAGTGGTTAAGTACTTAGACTCAGCCTTCGAGCCAACAAACGAGCAGCAAGCGTTAGCCGCCGTTCAAGCCTTATCTTCTGCCAGCTTTAAAGTGATCGCTCGTGAAGATAAAGCGACCCAAAGTAAACCTTCGGCTCCTTTTATTACTTCTACTCTGCAACAAGCGGCCAGTACTCGCTTAGGCTTTGGGGTGAAGAAAACCATGATGATGGCACAGCGCTTGTACGAAGCGGGTCACATCACTTATATGCGTACCGATTCGACAAACTTAAGCCAAGAAGCGTTAGACAGTGTGCGTGAGATGATCGGCAAGGAATACGGCGCCAAGTATTTACCTGCCGAACCAATTCGCTACGGCTCTAAGGAAGGCGCACAAGAGGCGCACGAAGCGATTCGTCCATCAAACGTGAATGTCGAAGCGGCTGCCTTAACTGATATGGAACGTGATGCACAGCGCCTTTACGAGCTTATTTGGCGTCAGTTTGTCTCATGTCAGATGACACCAGCCCAATACGATGCGACCAAACTCACGGTCAAGGCGGGTGACTATGAACTGAAAGCGACGGGACGTATCCTGCGCTTTGACGGTTGGACTCGTGTTCAAACCGCATTGAAAAAGAAAAATGAAGAAGACAATACCTTGCCCTCGGTGAACGAAGGTGATCTGTTGTCTCTGGTCGAATTAGAGCCTAAGCAACACTTTACTAAGCCGCCTGCCAGATACAGCGAAGCGTCATTGGTAAAAGAATTAGAGAAGCGTGGTATCGGTCGTCCTTCAACCTATGCCACTATTATTTCGACGATTCAAGAGCGGGGTTATGTCAAAGTTGAAAACCGCCGTTTCTACGCAGAGAAAATGGGCGAGATTGTGAGTGAGCGTTTAGTCGGTAGTTTTGCCGAGCTGATGAGCTACGACTTTACCGCCAGCATGGAACAGACCCTTGACGATGTCGCCAGTGGTGAGCTGGATTGGAAAAAGGTTCTCGATGGTTTCTATGCCGACTTCACTAAACAACTAGAGAAGGCGGAATTGGCACCAGAAGAAGGCGGTATGCGCCTCAATCAAATGGTGATGACCAATATTAAGTGTCCGACTTGTGGTCGCCCTATGGGGATCCGTACCGGCACAACTGGGGTGTTCCTCGGTTGTTCGGGTTACGAGTTACCACCGAAAGAACGCTGCAAAACCACCATGAACTTAACGCCAGGCATTGAAGCGATTAGCGACAGTGAAGATGCCGAAACCGATGCGCTACGCGCCAAGCATCGCTGCGGCATTTGTGGCACGGCGATGGACAGCTACCTTATCGACGAAAAGCGTAAGCTGCACGTTTGCGGTAATAACCCTATCTGTGAGGGTTATGAAGTCGAAGAAGGACAATTTAAGATCAAAGGTTACGAAGGTCCATTAATTGAATGTGATCGCTGTGGCCATGATATGGAGCTGAAAAACGGCCGTTTTGGTAAGTATTTTGGTTGTACTAACGAGGAATGTAAAAATACTCGTAAGTTACTGAAAAACGGCGAAGCTGCGCCTCCAAAAGAGGATCCTATTTATCTGCCAGAGCTGAAATGCAGCAAGTCTGATGCGCATTTTGTGCTGCGTGACGGTGCGGCAGGGATTTTCTTGGCAGCCAGTACTTTCCCTAAATCTCGGGAAACCCGGGCGCCACTGGTTGAAGAGTTAGTGAAATATCGCGAGCTATTGTGGCCAAAATATCAGTATCTTGCCGATGCTCCTATCGCCGATGATGAGGGGAATAAAGCGGCGGTTAAGTTTAGCCGTAAGACCAAAGAGCAATATGTGGCGACCGAAGTTGATGGTAAAGCAACCGGATGGTCGGCCCATTATGTGAATGGTAAATGGGTGACTGAATCGACGGCGAAGAAAGCTAAGAAGTAACCTTATCTGAATCGGGTTTAGGATCCTTTTCTTCGTGGTTATAAATGGGTTCACTTAGGTGAGCCCATTTTGTTATCTAGGGTTCTTACAACCGCCGATTGTAGTAATGATAGTGGTTTATCGATAACCGAGATATTGTGGATAAACATACCACGCATAAAAAAGCCAAGTCATAGACTTGGCTTTTTATGGAAAACGTTCTTAATTGAGCAATGCGATATCACCATTTCTTCTTCGGTTGAAACAGCATATCGATGTCATCTTCTTCATTTTTAGGTCTAGGCGCACTAGGTGCAGACAGTTTTTGTGCACCCATAATCTCATCTAACAACATTTTGGCTTCATCGACCTTGCGGGCAATAAAAGGGTCATTCGGCGTTTGCGCTTTAATGGCATGTAGGGTTGCTAAAGCTTTTGTGACCATTTGCTTAGATGAACCATATTGCTTCATAAAGCTTGCGGCACGGGCACGGGACAGCATGGAATCAACATTAATCCGTAGCTGTAAACTATCGATACGATTCTCTTCCTGAGCAAAAACATTGGGGTCGACTCGGCCCTTGTTGTGCTCTGCACGTAAAATGGCTTTCAGTTTCTTGAGTGTTTGTACTAACACTAAGATCTGCTTGTCATTATCCGGCAATCTAAAATTCTCGATAGGGGGCATCTGTGGCGTGTTAGATTGCAATGTCTCGATTTGTGACTTGAGATCGGTAAGACGACGTTGAAAATCCGATTGCTGTTGACTCGCACTTAAAGTAGTGGCGATTTCTAACGCTTCTTGTACACGACGATAGAGCACTAAAATGATGTGTGTACTGCAAGGGATCATCCCTGTGTTGGATAATACGGTTTCAGTTTCATCAATAATTGCGCGTTGACGGGCAAATTCTATGCGACGTTCAGCCTCAGCACGTTCTTTTTGTTGTTGTATAACGTTAATTCCGATAACAAGCAGTAAAAGTGCACCGATGAGGATCAGAACCAAGGTGAATGTCATAGCTGTTCCATTATTTATCTAATTGGGCTAATGCTACAATAAATCAATAAACTAGCATAGTTATCTTAGCCTAGGTTATCATTTCTGTCGTATGAAACTTAAGACTTGTGCTCTATATTCCTATTTGCTTTAATTTTTACTATATACTATAACGATTGATTATAGCTGATACTGAGTTGCGCCATTTTCGCCAATCCAATTCAGCCTGTTTGAGACAAGGACATAAGATGAAACTGCAACAGCTCAGGTATATTGCTGAGGTCGTCAAACACAACCTTAACGTATCGGCCACCGCGGAAAATTTATATACATCGCAACCTGGGATCAGTAAGCAAGTTCGCATGTTGGAAGATGAATTAGGCATTCAAATCTTCGGTCGCAGCGGTAAACATTTGACCCACGTGACACCCGCCGGACAACAGGTGATTAATATCGCCAATGACATCTTAGGCAAAGTCGAAAGCATCAAAAAAGTCTCCGAGGAATACACTAAACCTGATCAGGGTGAATTGAATATCGCGACCACGGATACGCAGGCGCGGTATGCGTTACCCCATATCATTCGCCAATTCATTGACCGTTATCCTAAAGTCAACCTGCATATGCACCAAGGCACGCCATCGCAGATCAGCGAACAAGCGGCGCGTGGCGATGCTGATTTTGCGATTGCCACCGAAGCGATGCACTTGTATTCCGACTTAATCATGTTGCCTTGTTACCATTGGAATCGCTCGGTTGTTGTTCCCAAAGATCATCCATTGGCGACCCGTACCCATATCAGTATTGAAGATTTAGCCCGTTTCCCATTAGTCACTTATGTGTTTGGTTTTGACCGTGCATCGGAAATTGAAAAAGCTTTTAACCGCGCCAATCTCGAGCCGCGGGTGGTCTTTAGTGCGACCAGCGCCGATGTGCTGAAAACCTATGTACGTTTAGGCTTAGGAGTTGGGGTGATAGCTTCAATGGCGATTGACCCTAATATCGATAAAGACTTAGTGGCTATCGATGCGGGCCATTTATTTGCCCACAGCACGACTAAGATTGGTTTTAGAAAGGGCAGTTTCTTACGTAGTTATATGTATGATTTTATTCAACATTTTGCACCACATTTGACTCGCGATGTCGTTGAAAAGGCGGTGGCATTACGCGATCAGCAATTGATTGATGAAATGTTTGCCGATAAAAACCTGCCAATGCGTTAATTCAATCGCGTTAGATACAATAAAAATGCCGCAATGAATGCGGCATTTTTTATGTGAAATTGACAGCAGCCACGGCCGAATTAGGTCAAATCCACTTTATCCATTTCAAGCTGGCCTAAGGCAATAACGGCTTGAGTACGATTACGGACACCCAGCTTTCTAAAAATCGCGGTAGCGTGGGCTTTGATGGTGGCTTCAGACACACCTAAGTCATAGGCGATTTGCTTATTGAGTAAGCCCTCGGCGAACATCTGCAACACTTTGTATTGCTGCGGCGTCAAGTCGGAGAGTTTATTGGCCATCTTATCCGTATCATCATCTTCAATCGGGATGATTTCAGCACCAGCGGGTAACCAGATATCCCCAAATAATACGGCGGTGAGCGCTTCTTTTAAGGTTTCCATCGATGCCGATTTAGGAATAAAACCACTGCCGCCATAATGGATAGCACGGCTAATGGTATTGATATCCTCATGGGCCGAAATCACCACCACAGGCAATTCAGGGTAATGGGAGCGCAGGTGAATAAGCGTCGAATAGCCGTGGGAGCCAGGCATTTGCAGATCCAGCAAAACCAAATCGTAACTCACATTCTGTGAATCTAATACAGACTGTAAGGCATCGGCACTGTCGGCCTCATACCATTGGGTGTGCTCAAAGGCGCTACTGAGGGCTTGACGTAGTGCATTTCGAAACAATGGATGGTCATCGGCAATAATAATATTTAAGTTTTCTAGCTTCATGGCTTTGTTGGTTATGTTCGTGGCACGTGAAGATTAAACCCAATGTAACAGAAAAGTAATCGAGGATCCTATTGCTTTATGCAGTAAGATTGACAAAATTTTTATATGTTTCTGGTTGTTATACTTTTGTCTATCAAAGGTGGGCGGATTATTCAAACAAAAACACGCCCTCAAACGGGCGTGTTTAAGGGCGAGAGTACGTTATTTTGACTGGCTAAATCTTATTCAGCGGTCCACACCTGAGTCGGATGGCGTTGTTCGTCAACCGCAACAAAGGTGAATACACCGCGGATCGCATGTTCGCGGTGATCTTGATACATGTCCTCGACGAAAATATTCACTTCCACCTTTAACGAGGTATTACCCACATGGATCACACGGGCGATGAGTTCGGCTAATGTGCCCGCTGGAATAGGTTTTTTAAAGTCGATTCTGTCGGAGCTGACGGTCACTAAGGTTTTACGGCAAAAGCGAGTCGCCGCAATAAAAGCGGTTTCATCCATCCATGCTAACGCTTCGCCACCGAACAAGGTGTTGTGGTGATTGGTAATAGATGGAAATACGGCCTTGATCACCCGCGCTTCGGATTGATTGATCCGCTGTTCGATGGCGTCAGAAAAGGCAGGGCGGCTAGAGTCGAGCGAGTTTGGCATACGGCAACCTGAGGTTATGCATTTTTAAAGAGGCGCAATTATAGTGAGTTTTCAATTTGAATGGTAGAAAACGCCTATATCGTTAGGTGTTAAGGTAAAACGAAAAGAAAAAAGGCTTCCAGTGGAAGCCTTTTGCCGTGGGTAATCGACTTATTTGCCGAGAAACTCACGTCTATCGCGGGAGGCCTTAGCCAGATCGCGCAGTAATTTCTCCGAGTCATCCCAATGCAGGCAAGCATCTGTGATGCTTTGGCCGTAACACAGAGGTTGACCCTCAACCACCTTCTGATTGCCTTCCTGTAAGAAACTTTCGGCCATCACCCCGGCAATTGCCGTGCTGCCCGCGCGCATTTGCGCCATGATATTGTCGGCAACCACAAGCTGCTTTAGGTGGTTCTTTTCACTGTTGCCGTGGCTAAAATCGACCACCACGCGCGGCGTTACATTGACAGACTCAAGTTTTAATCTTGCTTCTTCAATGTCTTGTTCAAAGTAATTCGGCTTTTTACCGCCACGTAAAATAATGTGGCCGTAAGGGTTACCATGGGTGCGATACACTGACATGGCGCCGTCTTTATCCGGTGAATAGAAGATATGCGGCACTTTTGCTGCGCGCACCGCATCGACGGCAATATTAATATTGCCATCGGTACCGTTTTTAAAGCCAACGGGGCAGGAGAGCGCCGAGGCCATTTCACGGTGAACTTGGCTTTCTGTGGTGCGGGCGCCGATAGCGCCCCAGGTAATTAAGTCGGCAATGTATTGACCATTCACCATGTCTAAAAATTCGGTGGCAATCGGTAACTTCAGCTCAGTGATTTGTTGCAATAACTCCCGAGCAATACGTAAACCTTTATTTGGCTCGAAGCTGCCATCTAAATCAGGATCGGAGATTAACCCCTTCCAACCGACGATAGTGCGGGGTTTTTCAAAATACACACGCATTAAAATGCAGAGATCGTCCTTTAACTCTTGGTGCAATACCGCTAAACGGCGAGCGTAGTCGAGGGCGGCTTGAGTATCATGGATAGAGCAGGGGCCAATGATCACTAATAGGCGTTGATCTTCGCCCATAATAATGGCTTCGACTTCACGACGTTGTTGTACGAGATAATCGGCTGCATCTTGGGTTAACGGGTACTCAGATGCCAGTTGTGCAGGTGAGATGACTTTAGCTAATAAGGAAGTGCGTAATTCGTCTGTTTTAATGGTCATTCAAAATACCGAGCTTGCGTGCGGCGCTTTTCGCCAGATTGCCTCGGATTATAACGAATCGAACAGCATTGCACAGTGCCAATTGTGTTAATTGTCGGCAACTGTGCAATGAATTTGATTTAAGTTAGACCTATTTAGCCTAAATCGAGGGGCTCGATTGCCTCGTTCGAAATCATCAAGATTAGAACATATGACGTTCTAAGCCTGTCACGTCCAAAATCTTAGTGGCGATTTCTTCGACCGAGTGGTTGGTGGTGTCGATATAAGGAATACGTTCACGTTTAAACATCATCTCGACTTCTTTGACTTCTAAACGACACTGCTTTAAGGACGAGTAGCGGCTGTTTTCCATGCGGCTTTGGCGGATTTCATGTAAACGCACCGGATCGATGGTTAAGCCGAACAACTTCTTCTTATTGCGTTTTAACGCTTCGGGCAATTTGAGGTTATCCATATCGTCTTCGGTGAACGGATAGTTGGCCGCTTTAATACCAAACTGCATCGATAAATAGAGGCTGGACGGGGTTTTACCGCAGCGAGACACGCCAAGCAGGATTAAATCGGCCTGATCCATATGTTTCATGGTTTGGCCATCATCATTGTCCATCGCAAAATTGATAGCATCAATACGGGCTTCGTAGCCGTGATTGGCTTTTCCGTGGGTGCGATGTAACACCGGAGAGGCGCTAACGCCTAAATGTTGTTCAAGTGGTGCAACGAAGGTATTTAAAAAATCGTAATCGAGTCCTTCACTCGAATAAATAATGTCCCGAATTTCAGGTTTTACGATCGAATGGAACACTAACGGCCTTTCTCCTGTTGTAATAAAACAATCATTAATTTGTCGTTTAACGTTCTCAGCTTTTGCCAATGTTTCAACAAATGGAATTGTAAGTGACTCAAATTCTAATGGAAATTGCGAGAGTACTGCATGCCCAAAAACCTCAGCTGTGATCGCTGTCCCGTCGGAGATGTAAAATACCTTTGGTGCCATACTGACCTCTTGTAGTAATAAAATTACAAATAAAATTATAGATTTACGCTGCTTCGGCGGGAGTGTAAAATGCCGCTGCCCTCGTGTGAAGGGGCCACTGAAATAAACTTGCGGAGATAGAACTGTGCAGCAATACGTACTCTGGTATCAGGAATTAGGCATGGGTGACGTCAACTTGGTTGGCGGTAAAAATGCTTCTCTTGGCGAGATGATCAGCAATCTAGCTAATGCCGGTGTTCAAGTACCTGGCGGATTTGCGACTACTTCTTATGCGTTCAATGAGTTCCTTGAACAAAGTGGAGTAAACCAGAAGATTTATGACATCCTAGCAACATTGGATGTAGATGATGTCAATGCACTGGCACAAGTAGGTGCACAGATCAGACAATGGGTTATTGATACCCCGTTCCAACCAGCTCTAGAGCAAGCGATTCGTGAAGCTTACGACAAACTTGCCGCTGAAACGAGCGATGCATCATTCGCGGTGCGTTCTTCTGCTACCGCAGAAGACATGCCAGATGCTTCTTTTGCTGGTCAGCAAGAAACCTTCTTAAACGTGAAAGGATTTGACTCAGTACTCGTGGCGATTAAGCACGTGTTCGCGTCACTCTTTAACGACCGTGCAATTTCATACCGTGTTCACCAAGGTTATGAACACCACGGTGTTGCCCTGTCTGCCGGCGTACAACGTATGGTTCGTTCAGACAAAGCAGCATCAGGTGTGATGTTCACCATGGACACTGAATCAGGCAACAACGATGTGGTGTTTATCACTTCATCTTTCGGTCTGGGTGAAATGGTTGTTCAAGGTGCGGTAAACCCTGACGAATTCTATGTTCACAAACCCATCCTCACTCAAGGCCATAAAGCCGTTGTTCGCCGTAATATCGGTAGCAAGCTCATCCAGATGGTGTATTCCGATGATGCTTCTCACGGCAAACAAGTGAAAATTGAAGACGTTGCTGCTGAAAAACGTCGTCAATTCTCTATCAACGACGCCGAAGTGATGGAATTGGCTAAACAAGCTATGGTTATCGAAAAACACTACGGTCGTCCAATGGACATCGAGTGGGCAAAAGACGGTAACGATGGCAAACTCTATATCGTTCAAGCACGTCCAGAAACGGTTCGTAGCCGTGAAGACGTACAATTAATTGAACGTTACCACTTAAAGAGCCGTGGCGCGGTGATCTCTGAAGGTCGTGCTATCGGTCATAAAGTGGGTTCAGGTGTGGCTAAGGTATTAACTTCAATCGCTGACATGGATCAAATCCAACCTGGCGATGTGTTAGTGACCGACATGACTGACCCAGATTGGGAACCTATCATGAAGCGCGCCAGCGCCATCGTGACTAACCGTGGCGGCCGTACCTGTCACGCGGCGATTATTGCCCGTGAATTAGGTGTACCAGCAGTAGTAGGTTGTGGCGACGTGACCGACCGTATCAAGAATGGTCAGTTAGTGACGGTTTCTTGCGCCGAAGGTGATACTGGTTACATCTACGAAGGTAAGCAAGAGTTCGAAGTGGTATCTAACCGCGTTGACGCACTGCCTCCATTACCGATGAAAATCATGATGAACGTGGGTAACCCAGATCGCGCATTTGATTTTGCTCGTTTACCAAACGAAGGTGTGGGTCTAGCGCGTTTAGAATTCATCATCAACCGCATGATCGGTATTCACCCGAAAGCGCTGCTTGAATTCAACCAACAAGACGCTGCGTTGCAGGAAGAAATCAACGAGATGATCGCAGGTTACGACTCTCCAGTTGAGTTCTACATTGCCCGCTTAGTCGAAGGTATCGCCTCAATCGGTTCTGCTTTCTATCCGAAGAAAGTGATCGTGCGTATGTCAGACTTCAAGTCTAACGAATACGCGAACTTAGTCGGTGGTGACCGTTACGAGCCAGAGGAAGAAAACCCAATGTTGGGCTTCCGTGGTGCAAGCCGTTATATCTCTGAATCATTTCGCGATTGTTTCGCGCTTGAGTGTGAAGCGATCAAACGCGTTCGTAATGAAATGGGTCTGAAAAACGTTGAAGTGATGATCCCATTCGTCCGTACCGTGAAAGAAGCCGAGCAAGTAATTGGACTGCTGAAAGAGCAGGGCTTAGAGCGTGGTAAAGATGGTCTACGCGTCATCATGATGTGTGAAGTACCGTCAAACGCGCTGTTAGCGGACCAATTCCTTGAGCACTTCGATGGTTTCTCTATCGGCTCAAACGACTTAACTCAGCTCTCACTCGGTCTTGATCGTGACTCAGGCATCATCAGCCACCTGTTCGATGAGCGTAATGAAGCTGTTAAGATCCTGCTGTCTATGGCCATTAAAGCGGCTAAGGCTAAGGGCGCTTACATCGGTATCTGTGGTCAAGGACCTTCAGATCACGCTGATTTCGCCGCCTGGTTAGTTGAACAAGGTATCGATACCGTATCGTTAAACCCTGATACAGTGATTGATACTTGGTTATATTTAGCCGAAGCGCACGGTTGATCTCGGTTGTAATTTTATAAAGGTGTTAAAAAAGCCGCTTTTTAGCGGCTTTTTTTTGTTTATAATGGGCCGCATAACAATAATTGACTGAAGCCGCTCATGTTACCTCTGTTATCACACCAACAAACGTTAGAACCTGTCTATCTGGCCTATCTTGATGCCTTAGCGCAAAGTGGCTACGCCGGTGATATCGATAAGCGCTACAGCGCGCGCCTCGTGCAGGCCACGGATAACTCCGTGTACCAATTTTTGCCGCAGGCGGTGCTTTATCCTAAGCATCAAAAAGATATTCAAATTGCCTTGTCGTTGGCGGCAAAAGCTGAATTTGTGGGTGTGACTTTTAGTGCCAGAGGCGGCGGTACGGGCACCAATGGCCAATCGCTGACCCACGGCTTGATCCTCGATGTATCTCGCTACATGAATCGCGTATTGGAAGTGAACCCTGAGCAGGGCTGGGTACGCGTCGAGGCGGGTGTCGTCAAAGATGCGCTAAACGATGCGCTGCGCCCCCGCGGCTATTTCTTCAGTCCCGATCTCTCAACCTCAAACCGTGCAACCATCGGCGGTATGATTAATACCGATGCCTCGGGCGCGGGATCCTTAGTTTACGGTAAAACCTCTGATCACGTGCTGGCGCTACGCAGCGTATTGATTGATGGCAGCGTGTTCGACACTCGCCCCCTCGATGCGGGTCTGTTATGTAACCCCGATAATGTGAGCGATAATCCGCTCGGGCAAAAACTGATTTCGGCAATTGCCGAGGTGTGCCGCGAGAAGCGTGCGCTGATCGAACAACAATTCCCTAAGCTCAATCGTTTTTTAACCGGATATGACTTAAAGAATGTCTGGAACAATGGCTTAACCCAGTTCGACCTCTCGCGCATTTTAACGGGTTCTGAAGGCACGCTGGCGGTGATCACCGAAGCGAAACTCAATATCACGCCACTGCCGAGTGAGCGGGCGATGGTGAACATTAAGTATGACTCCTTTCAGTCCGCACTGCGCCATGCGCCATCCTTAGTGGCGGCGCGGGCCACTGTGGTCGAAACCGTGGACTCAAAAGTGCTTAACCTTGCCCGTGAGGACATTGTTTGGCATTCGGTTTCAGACCTTATTCAAGAAGTGCCGGGCAAAGTGATCGATGGCCTCAATATGGTCGAGTTTGCTGGCGACGCCGTTGAGGTGAGCGAAAAGCTTGCGGCACTCGAAGCCGTGCTGACCGAGCAAATCAGCCGTGGTGAGTGTGGTGTGGTCGGTTATCAAGTCACTCAAGATAAGGCCAGCATTGAGAAAATTTACGGCATGCGTAAAAAAGCTGTGGGCCTACTCGGTGCTACCAAGGGACGTCGTAAACCCATTGCGTTTGCCGAAGATACGGCTGTGCCGCCCGAAATGCTCGCCGATTATATTATGGAGTTTCGCGCATTACTCGATAGCCACAATTTGCAATACGGCATGTTTGGCCATGTGGATGCGGGCGTGTTACACGTTAGGCCTGCGCTGGATATGTGCGATGTCGAAGATGAAAAACTGCTGAGGGTGATTTCCGATCAAGTCGCGGCGCTGACACTCAAATATGGTGGCCTGATGTGGGGCGAGCATGGTAAGGGCGTGCGCGGCGAATATGGTCCATCGGTGTTTGGGGATGAGCTTTACGGTGTACTGCAAGATATTAAAGGTCTATTTGACCCTGATAATAGACTCAACCCAGGCAAATTAGTGGCGCCAAAGCAAGCGGGGGGGCTGTGTTTTGATGTGGACAGTACCAAGCGCGGCAAGTTTGACCGGCAAATTCCGGTCGAAGTGCGCGATGCCTATCCCGATGTGATGAACTGTAACGGTAATGGCCTGTGCTTTAACTACAGCAGTTTCTCACCTATGTGTCCGTCATTTAAAGTGACGGGGGACAGAGTTCAGTCGCCTAAAGGTCGCGCGGGCTTGATGCGTGAGTGGCTGCGTTTACTCGAATCCGAAGGCGTCGATGTCAATGCGCTGGCCAGAGCTAAACCCTTAGGTATTTTGCAGCGCATGCAAAATACCATCAATGCGAAGCGCGATTACGATTATTCCCACGAAGTGATGGAATCGCTGAAGGGATGTTTAGCCTGTAAGGCTTGCTCGAGCCAATGTCCGGTAAAAGTGGATGTGCCTAAATTTAGGGCGCAGTTCTTTAATATTTACTATCAACGTTATCTGCGTCCGGCTAAAGATTATCTGGTGGCGGGCATCGAAGACAGTCTGCCTATTATGGCGGCGGCGCCAAGGCTGACCAATTTCGCCTCGCAAAACCCGCTCAGCCAATGGGTGATCAAAAAAGCCATCGGTTATGTGGATGCGCCAGCGCTGTCGGTGCCGACATTAAAACAACGACTCGATGGTCATGCGAGCCGTGGTTATGATCTGGCGGCATTGCAGGCTATCCCCGCCGATGAGCGCGCAAAATTTGTGTTAGTGGTGCAAGATCCGTTTAACAGTTTCTACGATGCAGGCTTGGTGTATCGCTTTATCCAACTGATTGAAACCTTAGGATTGAAGCCTGTTCTATTACCCTTTAAACCCAATGGTAAACCGACCCATATTAAGGGTTTCTTAGATAAATTTGCTAAAACGGCGCAGTCGAGCGCGGATTTCTTAAACCAAGTGCATAAGTTAGGCATGCCTATGGTGGGTATCGATCCCGCCTTAGTGCTCTGTTATCGCGATGAATATAAAGAAATCTTAGGGGCGAATCGCGGCGCGTTTGAGGTGAAACTGGCTAACGAATGGCTGCTTAGCATTCTGCAGGATATTCCGACTAAGGCCATGCAAGATAAACAATTTACCTGGTTTAGCCATTGTACTGAGTCTACGGCTAAGCCTAATACCGCCAATGAGTGGAGCAAAATATTCACTCACTTTGGCGCTAAATTAACCGCGGTGAATCTAGGCTGTTGCGGCATGGCGGGTACCTACGGCCATGAGGCTGAGAATCTTGAACGTTCTAAGACCTTGTTTGATATGTCGTGGAAAGACACTTTAAGCAAGATAGACGCGTCGCAGGTGCTAGTCTCTGGCTACTCTTGTCGCAGCCAAGTGAAACGTTTCGCCGGTTACAAGCCAAAACATCCATTAGAGGCTTTATTGGAGCTCGTTAAGGCGTAACGCAATTTTGTATTAGGGATTGGATAATCCCTAAGGCAATGCCACACTAAACCAGTCGTCAGGCTGGTTTTTTTATTTTCAGCCCTAAACCACCTACTTCAGTAGGTGGTTATCATCAATAGTGGCTTTGCCTGTATACTTACCCATGTTAAATGCATCTCTGATTTTTAGCGAAGTCAGAAGAGGCAAATAACATGAGTAGATACGTGCAAGCATCGTATGTGTTCTGTCGATTCTTAGGCAGGAACAAGGTCGCTAGATCTAGAATAAAGGCCCCCTTTTAGGGGGTTAAAACAAAGCCACCTTCTTCAGAAGGTGGATTCTTTACTGAGGGGACGCTATGGAAAAGCACACGGACAATGTTATCGACACGCTACAGGAATTCACCAGCAAGCCAGCGCCGGATGTTGTCACACAGCCAACGGCGCTGTGTAGTGAAGTGGCATTATTTCGTATCCAACTCTCCGGTGACTGGATATATCAGGACAGCCCATTGCCGACCAAGTTTGCCAAGTTATTTGCCAGTATTTTACATGGCATCGATGGCGAACATTTTCTGATCACGCCAGTCGAAAAGGTGCGAGTCGAGGTGGATGATGCGCCACTGTTGATTGTGGATTATGTGAAGGATGAGACAGCATCGGGTTTAACGCTGCGCAGCAGTATTGGTACCGAGCATTCTCTGGCGACACTTAATCATTTACAGCTCACCGACTTTGGGATTTATCTGCCGCTAGAGCGCGGCCTATGGGGAAAATTGAGCCGTGCTTGTTACTATAATTTTGTGAATGAATTCAATTTACCCGACGACGAAGAGGCAGATGCGTAAAGATTTTGATTGCAATTACTTGGGCAAGCTGACTAGTTTATTACAGGTTAAGTGATAGTATTAAAACTGACCTCGGCCAATCCTTCTCGGGTTTGGGTCAGTGTTGTTGGGGCTAAATGGTGTTTTCGGAGGTGCTGTTTGAACCGCTATGAAAGCTTAGGCTATCTTGTTTCCCACTTGAATATTGAGCTGCAAAATGAGCTCGATATACAGCTGAAACGCTATCAGCTCGACATTAAGTTGTGGCCAGTGTTGTTCGCGCTTTGGCAGGAGGAGGGGATCTCTCAGACCGAGCTGTCCAAGCGTTGCGATGTGGCCAACTATACCATGACCCGTTTGCTCGATCAGTTGCAGGTTCAGGGATTGATCACCCGTCACCAAGAGCTCGATAACCGCCGTGCATTCCAGATTTTCCTCACCGATGAGGCTAAGGCGCTGGAGCAGGATTTGATCCGTGAGGCTGAGCGGGTTAACGAGAAATACCTGTCCAATCTCACTGAAGAGGAGCGCCAGCAGTTTATGCGCTTACTCAATAAGATAAATCGTTTACCTTCAATCACAGCCTTATGATTTCAAGCATTCGACATTGCGTTTGAGCTGCATTTCGTCTTTCCTTCAATTTTTAAACTCCTGTCTTTCCCCAGCGTAATGGCCACAAGCCATACTCTGGGCATTGCTATTTTACCTTGGCTGTACAAATTGCTACCTAATGATTGTTGCAAAAATGTTTCATAAAACGCCATCTTGCTGCTTTGGAAGCGAGTCTTCCAATATAACAAACGTTGCTTAAATTTATTTGAGCAATCATAGGGTGATTTTTCAGGGAATATGAAATGAAACAACTTTTTAAGCGCAGTCGTATTGCAGCGACTTGCCTGATGGCAATGGGTTTTACCCTCAGTTATTCAACCTTGGCTGAAGATAATGTTGCGCTGATGGAAGCGCAATCTGGCGCCGTACAATTTACCTTGATCACCGGCGAGGTGGTCACGGCCGTTGCGCGGGCCGATGGCTCACTCGGTGGTATCCGCCTGCTCGGCGAAAACGGTGCAGAGGTGATTACTAGCCTCTTCCAAAATCAGAATGGTCAATATCTTATCACTCCAAAGGCGCAAAAATGGGTCGAGTCCCATACTGTCGACATCGAGCTGTTTAACATCTCTAAGCTCCATGCGGCGGGTTATGATGATGCCTCCACCGATAAATTGCCGGTTATTATCGAATACCGTGATGGCACCCTAGCGGGTTCTGCTGTGCCTAATCCCATTGAAGGGGCTACCTTAACCGATGAGATTGAACTTATCGACAGCGCTGCTTTTGGGATCAGCAAACAACAGGCCGCCAAAGTATGGGAAACCTTAAGTACCGATGATGCGGTGAAGTCGGTATGGTTAGATGCGGTTGTGCATGCCCATAAGGATACGACTAACGGGATTAATGCGCTGGCAAACCTAACCCCAACCGTGCCGTTAACCGGTGCGTATGGCAATTTAGCCAAGGCATTTAATGGTCAAGGTGTCACCGTAGCCGTGCTTGATACTGGCTACGATGTGCAGCATGGCGACTTGGCGGGGCAAGTTGTGCAGAGCAAAGACTTTACCTATTCCAGCAATGGCGTCGATGATCTTAACGGTCATGGTACACACACTGCAGCCACTATCGTGGGGACGGGGGCGGAATCTAATGGTCGCTGGGCGGGCATGGCGCCTGGTGCCAAATTACTGGTGGGTAAGGTACTCTCAAATTCAGGTTCAGGGTCGACGAGTGGGATCTTGAGTGGCATGCAATGGGCCGTGGCTCAAGGCGCCGATGTGGTTAGTATGTCGTTAGGCGGCAGTGGCACCAGTTGTACAGGACCACTTGTCGACATGGTTGAAGCTTTGAGTGATAAGGCGTTGTTCGTGGTTTCTGCGGGCAATAGTTTTACCCGCGAGACCGTGGGGATCCCAGGATGTGCCCCGAGTGCGTTAACCGTGGGTGCCGTTGACCGCGATAATCACACCGCATCTTTCTCATCCCGTGGCCCTTCACCTGATGGTCATTCTGCAAAACCCGATATCGCATCCCAAGGTGTGGATGTTGTCTCTGCGGCCTCGGGAGGATTCGGGGCGACGGCTTATCGCGCCCTGTCGGGAACATCCATGTCGGCGCCCCATGTGTCTGGCGGCGCGGCAATTGTGATGCAAGCTAGACCCGAACTGACACCCCGCCAAGTGAAAGAAGTGCTGACTTCCTCTGTGGTTCCGACCGATGCCCATGTGCTGGAACAAGGCGCCGGACCTATGGATGTGAATCGCGCCGTAGGGCAAAACATTATTGCGCCGCCGAATATGGAACTCGGCTCCTTTGTCTATGATCAGGATATTGGCGTTACAGAAAAAACCATTAGTCTACGCAACTTATCCGACAAGGATATCAGCCTTAAGCTGAAAATGAGCTTGATAGGTGAGGACGGTAAGACGCGCATGCCGGCAACCCTAGCGGGACTTAGCGTCAACAGCATTAACGTGCCAGCCAATGGAAGTGCTGAAATTCCTGTGTGGATTGATTCTAGTGTGGCACTGCGCAGTGGCGCCTATGGCACTATCACTGGGCGTATTGAAGGCACCAGCACAGGCAAATCGAATGAACGCGTCACTGTGCCGATTTCATTCTGGATCCAACCGCCGCAAGTCAATTTGAGCTTCAGTGTCACCGACATGCGTGGCAAAGCCGCTTCCTCTCCCTCGAGAGTGTACTTGATGAATGAGGAAGATGATTGGGGACAAGCCGTTACGCTCAGAAATGGTCAGGCAAGCCTCTCTGTTCCTGAGGGCAATTACACTATCGTTGCCAACATCATGACCTACGATAATGACTCAACAACCTCTGGGTTAGTGGAGTCGGCGACCCAAATGGCGGTGCTGGATCGTAAAGTGAGCCAAGATACCCAGATTGAGTTTGACGCCCGCAATGCCGAAAAACTCGAGTTCAAGGCGAGCAAACCTTTGGCACCCCAAGGCTATGCATTTGGCTTTACCTATGCGCTGGATGATAACAAAGTGGCTAAATTAGCCGCGATGGAGTTAGCGCCTGATTATGTGAAAGACATCTACACTTGGTCGCAGGGACATGATGATAGGTTCCGCTCGTTTGTCACCACTCGCGCCTTTGCACCCGAAACCGTACTTACCATGCAAAATGGCGAAGTGCTCGATTATAACAAGCAGGGCTTAGCCTTATCCTTTGATGGTAAAGGCAGTGCAGAAGTCGTGCCCGTTGGCGACGCGGGGTACAGTACCGACTGGACTCAGTTTGACTTAACGGGCCGTATTGCGTTGATTGGCAACCCTAATTATCTGACATCTTACATGGTGGCAAATGCCCTTAAAAACGGGGCGATTGGGGTTATCTTCTATCGTCCGGGTCAACATGGTCGTTATAAAGGGACGATTTCTGGCACGCCACGTATCCCCGCTGTTGGGATCAGTTCAGAGCAGGGTGAAGCCCTGTTAGCTCAGATTGAAGCGGGTAACAATATCGTTAGTTGGTCGGGTACGGCTGCGGAGCGAACGCCTTATGCCTACTCCATTAACCATATCACCGACGGGCGTATCAATGGTGGGCAAGTGGTGTTGCAAGAGCAAAAAATGCAGCGCATTCGTGCCAGCTATCATTCGCAAAATGATCAGCGCCCCATTTGGACTGATATGATGGCCATGACCAACAGCACCGGAGAGTTTTACTCAACCGGTAGCTCACAAATGGTCATGACGCCTGTGGTGCGCGATGAGTACTACACGGCAACCAGCAAAAACATGTGGACTAACATTGTGATGCCCGGTACTCAGTTATCGTCGGACGGCGGCTATTTTGATGGTCCAAGAATGATGACCGAAGGCAAGGTTGAATCCACCTCTTGGTTTAAAGGCCCCAAGGCGGGGAGTTTGCTCACCAATGGTGGCGCCATTGCCAATCGTGATACCAACACTATCGACTTAAGCATTGTGCGGTTTGGCGATGCGGCTGGGCATGATGGCACGGGCGGGTATAATTCACAGTCGCTCTACGGACTCAAAGTGAATGGCCAGAGCACTTACTTAGATAGTGGATTGTTTACGCTCCCCGATACCAATGCGCAAGTGGAGTTAGAAGTGCGCTCCTACGCCCGCGGTGTGGGCAATAGCTCACCGGTGAAGGACAATCTCGGCTCCTTCTATCAAGGGATTTATCAATTCAGCACAGACTCGAGTAAACAGGGCCGCCAAGCGGTGCTCACTCCTAAGCTCGACATTCCAGTGGCGATCGATAATACCTTGGCTGCAGGTGTGCCTGTCGAAGTGAAACTCTCAGCTGTGATGGATGGTGCGGCGCAGGTGGATTTATCCGATGTCACGCTGCAATACGGTTATGGTCAGGAATGTTCGCTTGCGGCGATTTCGGTATCGATTTATTGCCCTGTATCGGCCAAATTTGCCGAAAGCGCTTGGAAAACCGCAGAAGTGAAATGGGTTAATGGTGAGTGGGTTGCCACAATCCCGAACGATTCTACTGCCGGTAATTTTGTTCACTTACGTGTGCAGATGAGTGATGGCAGTAGCGAAGCGAAACAAACCATGATGCGGGTATATATGCTGAAGTAACACGCTTTTGTGAGCCAATAAAACCGCGACTAGCCACGCTAGTGGCGGTTTTTATTTGGCTATTACAATGGCAGGAGGAGCATGAGTAGCACTAGACTTGAGCCGAGCAATAATCCCTGTTGCAACAGTCGTTGGCATTGCAGCAAATTATTTTTGCCTTGTTTTAAACTGGTAATAAGTTGATTGTGTTTATAAATTCGGCAAGTCAACTCATCGGTTTGAGGGTCGATAAACAACTTGAAACTGCATTGATGGCCATCATTGAGCTGCACTTTATGTATGCTGTTAGGGCCAAAGTTAAACTTGCGCGACACCATTTGCCCATTAACAAACACCCGTTCAATTCCAAACCAATCACTGGCCTGTAGCTCAACCGAGTCCTGATTTAACTCGTACTTAAAACTGACCATATGCAATCCCTTCACTGACAGACTAGTGATTAATTCAAGCAGAGGCACATAGGCTTTTCCACTACAGAAAAGTGAATTTTACGTGGCGTTTTGGTATCTGATTGGTATTGAGAGGAATTTATTTTTTAGCTGGATAAGCGAAGCGAGGGAAGTGATAGAGGCGGACAACGCGCTGTTGTCCGCCTACAGCACGATTAGGCTTTTGCCGCTTGATAAATGGCACGGGCCATTTCGTCAGCAACCGCAGCAGTAGTACGGTTTTCTGCGTCGGCTTTAGTGAAAATCTTCAGCAGAGTGTTGTAGATTTCTCTGACCTTAGCTTCTGATTTCGCCGCGTCATAGTCTTTTTCAAATGAGACGTTGATGATACCGCCAGCGTTAATCACGTAGTCTGGAGCATACAGAATGCCCATTTCTTTTAACTGCTCGCCATGGCGGACTTCGGCTAACTGGTTGTTGGCGCAACCGGCAACAATCTTAGCTTTAAGCTGTGGCAGGGTGACATCGTTTAGGGTGGCACCTAATGCACATGGCGCATAGACATCAACGTCTTGGGCATAGATATCCTGTGGTGCAACGACGATAGCACCAAAGTCGGTAGCCACTTTGTCGAGTGAAGCTTGGTGAATATCGGTGACGATAAGCTCAGCACCTTCTTCATGCAAGTGTTTACACAGGTAGTAACCTACATGGCCCACACCTTGAACGGCAATCTTAAGGCCTTTTAAGCTGTCTAAACCGAGTTTGTGTTTAACGGCAGCTTTGATGCCTAAATAGGTGCCTAATGCAGTAAAGGGCGATGGATCGCCGCTCTTGCCTTCAAGACCCGCCATGTATGGGGTTTCTTGATGAGCAATCATGATATCCGCTGTTGTAGTACCTACGTCTTCGGCTGAATAGTAACGTCCACCCAGGCTATTGATAAAACGGCCAAACGCACGGAAGAGGGCTTCGCGATCAGGGCGCTTAGGATCGGCAATAATCACTGACTTACCACCACCCATGGTTAAACCAGCAAGGGCGTTTTTGTAAGTCATACCGCGGGAGAGGCGTAATACGTCTGTCAGGGCTTCATCGTCGGATTGGTAGTTCCACATCCGGCAACCACCCACAGCAGGACCTAAATTGGTGTTATGGATGGCAACGATGGCTTTTAAGCCACTCTCTTTATCATGACAGAATACGACCTGTTCATGCTCATCAAAGGATACATGATTAAATACAGCCACGTGAAGTTCTCCGCTATACACAATAAAACGTCGATGGAATCACTTCCCATCGACAGCTCGTTATATTTATTGCAGAACCATAGCATTTAGCGATACTCTCAACCATGCATAACGACCGAATAAATAGATTATTTGTGGCAATCTAGCTTTCCACTTTACGTAAACGTAAGGTTTTTAGTGTGAAACCAGTTTTTACTGGGATAATCTCAGACATTAGAATGATTCGCGTGCTGTCCCAAGAATGAGAGCCGCGTAATAACAATAAGATAGGACGGAAGTATGACTGAACAAGCTGTCGACCAGACTCAACCAACAATCTCTCCAGAAGAAATGGAGAAAATGCGCCAAGAGTGGGTCAGAACTCAATTTCAAAAAGCGAACCGTTTTTTAGCGGAAAAAGGGGTGATCCCAAGTAAAGTGTTGGCCGACGAAAGCCGTTATCTGGCGCCTTATTTAGCGATTTGGAAAATGGAATCTAAGCGTCCTTCGGCCAAAACCTATTGGGTGATGTCTGGCGATTTACCGTCGGATTTTGTTGATATACATGTAGCTAAAACTGCTAGAGATGCAGTTCGTCACTTCTCTATGATGTGGCAGATGCAGGCCGAAAATTTGATCCGCTCGGGTGCGGTTCAACGCGATGCGACGCAGGCAAAATTTGCGCAATTATTAGTATCACGTGCTGAGAGTTTATATCGCATTTACAATGACGAAAAGCTTTGGAATACCAATGCTTAATCTTGTGTAATGGTAACAAATTAAAGGCACTCTACTGAGTGCCTTTATTGTTTTGGGTGTCTCGTCCTGAAATACGTTGACATAAAGAGGATTTCTTTATGACAACATCAATTAACTCAAGCCGTAAGCGCACACAACGAGATTACACCTTAGCCTTTAAATTAGGCG